>JBEGJG010000168.1:0-5009 GCA_041184705.1 Candidatus Eiseniibacteriota bacterium | reverse complement strand
TAAAAGGATTTCACAGCACGGGGTGTGAAAAGTCTTTCGAGGTTCGCCCCCCACGCCGCCGGATTGAAGAGGTCCCGTGTCGGCGCGGACGACTCGCGAGCGGCGACCAGGCGTGGTGCGGCCGATCCCCGGGAGGCGACGCTCCGCGGCGAGCCCGTGCGGGCTCGGCGAGCGCAGGCTCGACTCAGTGCGACCCGTTGTCCTCGAGGCCGTACTGACGGATGCGGCCGAGCAGCGTCGGGTAGCTGAGCCCGAGTTCGCGAGCGACCCGCGCCTTGTTGCCGCGATGACGCGCGAGCGCCTCGGCGATGCACTGCCGCTCGACCTCGGCGAGTCGGCTGCGCAAGGTGCGCGGCCCCGCGGTCGTGGTGTGGATGGCCGGGGCACCCTCCGCCGCCGGGGTCGGCAGCGCGCGCGCCGCGGCCTCGCGCATCTCGGCGGGCAGCAGCTCGGGCCCGAGCAGGTCGCCCTCGTCGGCGAGCACGAGCATGCGCTTCACCGTCTTCTCGAGCTCGCGCACGTTGCCGCGCCATTCGTGCGCGAGGAAGATCCGCAGCACCTCGGCGTCGAACCCGCGCACCGGCTTCTCCATCTGGCGCGAGTAGTGGTCGAGGAAGTGCTGCGCGAGCACCGGCACGTCCTCGCGCCGTTCGCGCAACGCGGGCACGCGCACCGTGATGTCGTTGAGTCGGTAGTACAGGTCCTCGAGGAATCGCCCCTCGCGGATGCGCGCACGCAGGTCGGCGCCGGTGGCGCAGATGACGCGCGCATCCACCTGACGCGTGCGCGTGGCGCCGACCGGGCGGATCTCGCCGCGGTCGAGCACGTGGAGCAGCTTGGCCTGCACGACCTCGGGCACCTTCTCGATCTCGTCGAGGAACAGCGTGCCGCCCGCGGCCTCCTCGAACAGTCCGGCCTTGTCGCGGGTCGCACCCGTGAACGCGCCCTGCACGTGCCCGAACAGTTCGGACTCGAGCAGGTGCTCGGGCAACGCGGCGCAGTTCACCTGGATGAACGGCCCTTCGCGCCGCGCCGAGGACTCGTGCACGGTCTGCGCGAACAGTCCCTTGCCGGTGCCGGTCTCGCCCATGAACAGGATGGTCGCGGTCGAGTCCGAGACCTTGCGCAGCAGGTTCAGGATCTCGGTGACCTCGCGCGAGCGACCCACGATGCGGTCGGCGCCGGGCAGCGGACGCAACTGGTCGCGCAGCTGGCGGTTCTCGGCGAGCAGACGGCTGCGCTGCGCCTCGACCACGGCGACCGCGGCGCTGTTCGCGAGCACGGCGAGCAGGTTGAGCTCGCGCTGCTTGAACGCGCCGAGCAGGTTGTCGTTGAGGCGGTCCACGTACACCACGCCGAACGCCTGCGACGGGAAGGTGAGCGGCACGCAGACGAGCGAGCCCACCCCTTCGAGCGCATCGGCGAGGGCGGCGGAGAACCGGGGGTCGGCGGTGACGCGGCTCGAGAACACCGGCCCGGCCTCGGCCATGCGATCGCCCGAGAGCGTCTCGAGCACGCGCAGCACGCGACGCGCGCGATCGCGCCCGAGGCCGTGCTGGGCCACCACCTCGATGCGACCGGAGGTGCCGCTGTAAGCCACGAACCCGCGATCCCCGCCGGAATGCTCGACGGCGAGCCGCACGATCTGCGCGAGCAGGCCGTCCACGTCGGCGGTGTCGCGGAACAGTCGGTTGGCCTCCTCGAGCGCGCGGAACTCGTTGCAGGTCGAGAGCGAGACCGCGAGGTACTGCTGTTCCACGGCGCGCCGCAACGCGACCGCGCGGAACCCGGTCTCGGCCTCGGACTCGTGCGCCTCGCCGATCCACTGCTCGGCCTGCTCGAGCAACGCGAGCGCCTCGTCGAAGCGCTCGTGCTCGCTCTCGAGGCGCGCCAACGCGAGCAGCGCCTCGGCGGCCGACGACGTCAGCTCGAGCTGGCGGAACAGATGCGCGGCGCGGCGCGCGGCGTCGCCCACGGGCTCGATCGGCAGCCGTGCGCGCACGCCGGCCGGCAGCAGCGTGAGACACGACGCCCAGTCGGCCAGCGTGGTCGCGTGCTCGTACACCTCGCCGAGTTGCTCGAACGTGCTCGCGGCCGAACGCAGACGTGTCTCCATGCTCTCGGCCTGCCCGCGCTGCGCGTCGAGTCGCGCGCACTCGCGCAGCGCGACGGCGTGCTCGATACGGTCGCCCGAGGCGTCGGCCAGCGCGAGTCCGCGCGCGAGATCGGCCTGCGCCTCGTCGAGCCGGCCGAGCAGGCGGTACGCCATGCCACGGCGGATGGTGAGCTCCATCACCACGTCGCCCTGCGGCGCGTAGTGCATCGCCTCGGCGAGCGCGGGCTCGATGAGCGCGAGCGCGCCCACGCCGTCGCCACGGTCGATCGCGAGCTCGGCCAGGAACTCGCGTGCGAGTTCGGCCTCACGACGAGCACTGGCGCTGCGCGCCAGGTCGAGCGCCTCGCGGTAGAGCTCCTCGGCGCGCTCGGTCTGACGACGACGACGCGCCAGCATGCCGAGCGCGAGCAGCGCCGAGGCCTCGCCCGCACCGTGCGAGATCTCGCGCGAGATGCGCAACGAGTGCTGGAAGTGCTCCTCGGCCATGGCCCACTGGCCGAGTCGGTAGCGGATGAGCCCGAGGTTCTGGTGCTGGCCGCGCATGCGCGCGAACAAACCCTTGCGCTCGTCGATCTCGAGCGCCTGCTCGAGGCAGCGGATGGCCTCGCGCCACTCGCGCAGGTTCTTGTACACGAGACCGAGGTTGTTGAGCGCGCCCACGAGCCCGTCGGCGTTGCCGGTGCGCCGGAACGTCGCGGCCGCGCTCTGCAGCCAGTCGATCGCACGCTGCGGCTGCCCGACGCGCGCGAGCGCGTAACCCATGGCGAGCGAGACCTGCGCGACGAGCTCGTGCTCGGAGGTGTCGCGCAGCACGCGGTACGCGTAGCGCGCGTAACCGAGCGCGCGCCGCGGGGCGCCGCGTTCGATCTTGAGGATGGCCAACCCGGCCGCGACGCGCGCGCTCAGAAGGGGGTCGCCGAGCCCTCGCACCAGCCGACGCGCCTCGCGGGCCGCCTCGTAGCCCGCCGGGTGTCGTCCGCGCAGCATCTCGGTGCGACCGATGCGCAGCAGGACGTGCACCCGATCCGCGACACGACCCACCGGCGTCTCGGCCAGCGCGGCACGGTAGGACTCGAGCGCGTTCCCGTAAGCGTCGGCGGCGAGATGGAGGTCGCCGACCCGCATGAGTCGTCCCGCGGCACTCTCGATGCCGTGGTCGGCTCGCGGATCGCGGGGGACGGTGGACACGGTGACTTCCTCGGTGACGGTCGGACTGCACCCGGTGGGATGCCGGGAACCACGAAGCGTTGCGGTGTCGCGTGAACCCGGTGACTCAGCGCGTGAGGCGCCGCCACCAGAGTTCGAGGATGGACACGAAACGGTCTCCGAACGGTGAGTTGTCCGATCCGGTGGGGAACCATCCCGTCTTGGGCGGGAGTGGTGATCCGTGTCCGGTGTCGGGCTCGCCGATGAGCGGGACCGTGCTGGGCTTCGGGGGATGCGACGTCTTCGTCGTCGGGGTGCCCTTCTGGACGGGCCGGGGCGCGGCATGGCTCTCGATGCCGACGGCGAGCGTCAGCACGAGCGCGAGCAGCGCGGCGGTCCCGATGCGGGCGAAGCGAGGAGTCACCATGACGATGCGATTCCCTCCGGCTCGTGTCCCGGTGCGGACCGGGACCGAACGGGTCCCGATGCGACCGCGCGAGTGAACGTGCGCGGGCGGACGCGGGACGGACGATGCGTCGCTTGAGCCGCAGTATCCGTCCGCGTGCGGACACGAATCAACGGGTATTCGTCGGGGGTGCTGGACCGACCGAAGGCGGTCAGTCGGGGTCGCGCTGGAGCGCCCGCCACTCCTCGGCCGCCAGCCGGGCCAGCCCGTAGCGCAGCCCCTGCGTGGAGCAGATCAGTCCCGGGGCCTGGAACCGTTCGAGCAGCCCCTCGACCACCAGCGCACCGGTGCCCACGATGTCGGCACGGCCCTCCCCCATGATGGGGAGCGTGCGGCGCTCGGCCTGCGAGGAACGGACCAGCCGGTCCACCAACGCGAGGACGCGTTCCCGCGGCATGAACGAGCCCTCGAGCTGCGAGGGGTCGTAGGTCGTCATGCCCGAGTCGAGGGCGGCCAGCACCGTCACCGTCCCCCCCACGCCCGCCAACACCGCGACGCGCTCGGGGAATGATGCACAGCCCTGCATAAGTTCACGGCGGATCCACTCGCGCGCCTGCGTGAGTTCGGCCTCGCTCGGGGGATCGCTGGCCCCGAGCAACTCGGTGAGCGTGACGGCCCCGAACGGCAGGCTGGTCCACCTCCCGACCCGCTCCCCCACGCCGCTCGCGACCTCGGTGCTGCCGCCGCCCAGGTCGAACACCACGCTCTGGCTGCCGCGCTCGGCCTGACCCAGCCCCAGCACCACCGAGCGGTACACGAGCCGGGCCTCGTCGGCCTCGGACAGGATGCGCACCGGGACGCTCGCGAGTTCGGTGATGCGCTCGGCGGCGGCGGCGCCGTTGCTCGCCCTGCGCAGCGCGGCCGTGGCGGCGGCCACCACGTGGCGCGCCCCGAGCGAGCGGGCGCGGCGCACGAAGTCCGACACGATGCCACCGGCGCGCTCGACCAGTTCCTCGTCCACGCGCCCGGTCTCATGCAAACCGCGCCCGAGCCGGCAGGCCTCGCCGGCCCGCGCGATCGTCTCGAGGTCGGGCGACCATGGCTGTCCCGAAGGCAGGCCGGCGACCAGCAGGCGGACGGAGTTGGACCCGATATCAATTGCACCTACGCGCATATGTTGGTCACCTTGCCAAGGGACTCAGGCTTATCGGACAACGAGTTGGGTGCTCTTCGAACGGCCGTCACAGCAGGAAGTCCTCGATCTCGTTCCGGGCCCGAGGGCGCGGAGTCGGCTCGGACGATTCATTACCAGATTCCCGCGGGGTGGGTGAAGCGACCGCC
>JBEGJG010000167.1:0-6526 GCA_041184705.1 Candidatus Eiseniibacteriota bacterium | reverse complement strand
CATGACCGGCAAGGTGGCCGAGGAGGCCCTGCATCGGGTCGGCATCACGGTGAACAAGAACGCCGTGCCGGGTGATCCCCAGAAGCCGTGGGTCACGAGCGGCGTGCGCGTGGGCACTCCGGCGCTCACCACGCGCGGCATGGGGGTGGAGGAGATGCGTCTCGTGGGCGGCTGGATCGCGCGCGTGCTCGACCGACCCGAGGACGCCAGCGTGACCCGCGAGGTGGCGGCCGCGGTGCGTGAACTGGCCGAGGGCTACCCGTTGTTCTCGTGGACCGCGCGTCCGCGCAGCGGGGTGCGTGCAGGCTGACACGGCGCGCGATGCCGAATGCAACGCCGAGGGGCGCCCGCATGGGCGCCCTTCGCGTCTTCCGGCAGGGAATGCCGGTATCCGGCAGTTGGCACCGGACATGCTTTCCTCGGGTGGGCGACATCACATCCCCCGACGTCCCACCTCGAGAACGCATCCATGCTTCCGCTCCCTCTGTACCAGGTGGTCTCGCGTCTGCTCCCGGAGCAGTACTCCGGCCGTACCCTGCATCGCCGGGCCCTCGCCGCTGCCGCGGCGGGTGCTCACGCGGAGGCGGAGCGGTGGTTCGAGGCGGCCGCGACCCTGTACCGGGGTGAACTCGCCGTCGAGTCCATGGCGAGGCTGCGCGTGCACCAGCTCATGGTGCGCGCGCGAGCGGGAGGGGAGCCTGCGCCCGAGGCCCTGCTCGAGATCGTGCGTCGCCTCAACCGTCTCGATCGGTTGGAGTCGTTCGACGCCCCGCACGAGTTGATGGACGCCCGCAGCGTCCTTTCGGCCTGGCTCGGCGAGGGGCGTGCGTCCGGGGCGCTGGACGCGGAACTCACGACGGTCCGCGCGGCTTGACGGTCGGCGGCACCGCCGCCAGACTCCCCGCGTCCCGTCCCGTTCCCGGACGCACCACTCCCTTCCAGGAAGGAAGGTATGACCGTCGATCCCGCAGCCGCGCGGCGCATCGAGAGCGCCGGCGACACCCTCAGCCGTGTCCGCGACGAGGTCGCGCGCGCCGTCGTCGGACAGCGCGCCATGGTGGATCGCCTGCTCATCGGCCTGCTCACGGGCGGCCACGTGCTCCTCGAGGGCGTGCCGGGGCTGGCCAAGACGCTCGCGGTCTCGAGCCTCTCGCAGGCGCTGTCGTTGCGGTTCCGTCGCATCCAGTTCACACCCGACCTGCTGCCCGCCGACCTCACCGGGACGCTCATCTACAACCCGAAGGACGGCACCTTCCACGCCAAGAAGGGGCCGCTGTTCGCCAACATCGTGCTGGCCGACGAGGTCAACCGCGCGCCCGCCAAGGTGCAGTCGGCGTTGCTCGAGGCCATGCAGGAGCGCCAGGTCACGCTGGGCGACGAGACGCACGTGCTCGACGAGCCGTTCCTCGTCCTCGCGACGCAGAACCCGGTCGAGCAGGAGGGCACCTACCCGCTGCCCGAGGCGCAGAGCGATCGCTTCATGCTCAAGGTGAAGGTCGGCTACCCCGAGCGGGCGGAGGAGAAGGAGATCCTGCGGCGTGCCGGTCTGGGGCGCATGCCGGAGCTGACGCCGCAGGCGAGCCGCGAGGATGTGCTCGCGGCGCGTGAGGCGCTGGCGTCGGTGTACGTGGACGACAAGATCCAGGAGTACGTGCTCGACCTCGTGACCGCGACCCGACGGCCGCGCGATTTCGGCCTGCCGCTCGACACGCTGATCGCGTTCGGGGCGAGCCCGCGCGCCACGCTGTTCCTCGTGCGCGGCGCGATGGGGTTCGCGCTCATCCGCGGGAGGCCCTACGTGCTGCCCGACGACGTCAAGGCCGTCGCGCTCGACGTGCTGCGCCATCGCATCCAGGTCTCGTACGAGGCCGAGGCTGAGGGCGTGGACGGCGAGGAGGTCGCGCGTCGCATCCTGGAGCAGGTGCGCGTGCCCTGATGGCGACCCGGACGCAGGACCTGCTCCGCAAGGTCCGCCGGCTCGAGATCCGCAGCCGGCGTCTGGTCGAGGACCTGTTCGCAGGCGGCACCGAGAGCGTCTTCAAGGGACGCGGCGTCGAGTTCGAGGAGGTGCGTCCGTACGTCCCCGGGGACGAGGTCCGCGACCTCGACTGGAACGTCACCGCACGGCTCGGCCAGCCCTACGTGAAGCGCTTCGTCGAGGAGCGTGAGATCACGGTGCTGCTGGTGGTGGACGTGTCGTGCTCGATGCGGTTCGGCACGCGCGGCAGCGAGAAGCGAGAGTTGGCGGCCGAGCTGTGCGCGCTGCTCGGGTTCGCGGCGGTGCGGCAGAACGATCGTGTGGGGCTGGCGCTCGTCTCGGATCAGGTCGAGCACTTCGTGGCCCCGGGGCGCGGACGCGTGCACCTGTTGCGCATCCTGCGCGACGTGCTCGACCACGAGCCGGGGCGGCCGACGCGATTGGGTGCCGCGGCGCGCTTCCTCACGCGCACGCTCAAGCGGCGCTCGCTCGTGTTCTGGATCAGCGACTTCGACGACGTGCTGGACCCCAGCGACTGGCGCGTGATGGCGGCGCGCCACGAACTCACCGCACTCGCGATGCGCGATCCCGCCGACGATCAGTTGCCGCGCGCCGGCTGGGCGCTGCTCGAGGACCTCGAGACCGGGCGGCGACGTCTCGTGGACACCTCCGACGAACGCGTGCGACGGGCCTACGCGGCGGCCGCGCACCAGCGACGACGGGCGGCCGAGGCCGCGCTCGCGGCGGCGCGGTGTCCGGTGGTCGAGGTCCGCACCGATCGACCCTACGTGCCGACGCTCGTGCAGTTCTTCCGGCGCCGTCGGCGGCGAGGCGTGGCATGAACCGGTCCCGCTCGCTCCTCTGGACGGTGCTGTTCGTGTTCGCCGTCGTCGTTCCCGCATCCGCGGCGGCCGACGCCACAGCGCTGCGTGCCCGTATCACGCCGGGGACGGCCCAGGTCGGGCAGCGCCTGCGCTACGAGGGCGTGGTGCGCGTTCCCGCGGGGACGCAGGTGCGGTACGAACGTCCGGTCGGTGACGCCGGTGCGACGTGGTCGAGCATCCGCGTCGGGCGTGTGCCCGGTCGCGGGGGGGAGTCCGACAGTGTCTGGTTCACCGCCGACCTGCAGTTGTTCGACCTCGGTCGTGTGAGCGTGCCGGGTGTCGGCGTGCGCCTGTCCCCGGCTCCGGACGGGGTCGGGCAGGGTCGCGTGCGGTTGCCGGTCGTCGTGGTGCAGGTGGTCACCAGTCTGACGCCCGCCGACAGCAACGCCGATCTGCGTGGTTTGCACGGTCCGATCGGTGCGCCGTGGTGGGAGCGCATCCCGTGGACGTGGATCCTCGCTGGGATCGCGTTCGCGGCGGCGGTGTTCGCGATCGTGCGGCGACTGCGGCGGCGTCGAGCGTCCCCGGTGGTCGCTCCGCCGGCCGCACCGAGCCGTACCCGAGTGGACCCCGCGGCCGAGGCGCTGCGTGCGCTCGCCGTGCTGCGCGCGCGTGAACTCCCGGCGCAGGAGCGGTTCGCCGATCACGCCCTCGAGCTCACCGCCATCCTGCGGCGATTCCTCGAGGCGACCGTGATGACGCCGCGTCCCGGCGACACGAGCGCGGAGCTCATCGAACGCCTGCGCGTCTCGCGCGTCGCGCCCGAGGACCTCGAGCGACTCGAGGGGCTCCTCGCCCTGTGGGACCGGGTGAAGTTCGCGCGTGCTCCGTTCACGCTCGCCGGGGCGCAGCGTGCCGAGGAGGCCGTCGAGGCCCACGTGCGCGCCGCACAGCAGGCGCGACTCGCCGCCGAGGAACGCGCCCGGGCGACCGCGGCGCAGCAGGCCGCGATGCGTCCGTCCCCCGGCGATGCGACACCGCCCGGACCCGCGGGGGCCGCATGATGCGATTCGAGCATCCCTGGCTGCTGCTCCTGCTTCTGGTCGTGCCCGCGATCGCGTTGTGGCGACGCTTGCGGCCCGATGCGCGCCCTCCGGCGTTGCTGTGGGGGAGCACGGCGGCACTGCCCGACCCCGGCTGGATGCGCTGGGCGTGGCTCGCGGTTCGCGTGCTGCCGTGGGCCGCGCTCGTGCTCGCGGTGGTGGCGGCCGCACGGCCGCAGCAGGGCGTGCAGCAGAGCGAGGTGGACTCGCGCGGCGTGGACATCGCGCTCGCGATCGACATCTCGCCCAGCATGCGCGCCGCCGACATGGGGGGCGGGGACCGACTCGAGGTCGCGCGCCGCACCGCGCGCGAGTTCGTGGATGCCCGTCCGCACGACCGTCTCGCACTCGTCGGGTTCGCGGCCACCGCGTTCACGCAGTGCCCGCTCACGCTCGACCACGACACCCTGCGCGAACTGCTGGCGCAGCTCGATTACGGGCTCGCGGCCGACGGCACCGCGATCGGCATGGGGCTCGCCACCGCGGTCCAGCGTCTGCGCGAGAGCCGCACCCCGAGCAAGGTCGTCGTGCTGCTCACCGATGGCGAGAACAACCGTGGGGCCATCGACCCGCTCACCGCCGCCGACCTCGCGCGTGCGCTCGGGGTGCGCGTCTACACCGTGCTGGTGGGGCGGGCCTCGGTGGTGCCGGTGGAGATCGTGGACCCGGTGATCGGTCGCACCACCGTGATGCAGCCGGTGAGCGTGGACGAACGACCTCTCATCGAGATCGCGAAGCGCACCGGCGGGCGCTTCTTCCGGGCCGGCGATGCCGCGTCGCTGTCGAGCATCTACGGCGAGATCGATAGGCTGGAGCGGGCCCCGATCCGCGCCATCGTGTACCGCGAGTACCGCGACCTCGGGCCCTGGCTGCTCGTGGTGGCCGCGGTGCTCGTCGCGATCCACCTCGTCTCGAACGCCACCTGGGCGTTCCGGGTCCCATGAGCCACACGACCGGAGGGCGCGCATGAGCTTCGAACACCCACTGCGGTTGTGGTGGTTGCTCGGGCTGCTGCCCGTGGCGTGGCTGTTGTGGCGTTCGCACGGCCGTGCGGAGCGTGCGGTGCGAATGCTGCTCGGACGCCATCCGCTCCCGGTGCTCGTGGGGCAGCGCACGTCGGGGCGCGACCTGCGCGGGATGATCGTGCGTCTGCTCGTGCTGGCCGCACTCGTGGTCGGCACGGCGGGGCCGCGTTGGGGCCGCGAGGCGGTGCGCCGTCCGTCGAAGGGTTCGGACCTCGTGTTCGTGGTGGACGTCTCGGCCTCCATGGAGACGCGTGACGTCGCACCGTCACGGCTCGACGAGGCGCGCCGCGAGGCCGTGGCGCTCCTGGGGCGCGTCACGGGGAGTCGCATCGGGGTGATCGCGTTCGCGGGCGATGCGGTTCGCGTGTGCCCGCTCACACTCGACCCCGCCGCGGTCCGCCTCACGCTCGAGACGCTCACCCCGGGTTCGGTGAGCGAGCCCGGCACCGACCTCGGCCGTGCACTGCGGACCGCGCTCCGCATGCTGCCGGCGGGCCGGCGGGACGAGCAGGCGATCGTGCTGTGGACCGATGGCGAGGACCTCGAGGGGCACGCCCGGCCTGTGGTGGAGGAGCTCCGGAAGGAAGGGGTGCGCGTGTTCGTGGTCGGAGTGGGCACACCCACGGGGGACGTCATCCCGGTGCGCGGTGCCGGTGGCGCGGTGATCGAGGTGAAGCGCGATGCGAGCGGTGCGGTGGTGCGGTCGCGACTCGACGAGCCGCTGCTGCGCGAGTTGGCGCGCGCGACGCGTGGGGCGTACTTCACGGCCTCGCGTCCCGGGGGCGATCTCGTGCGGCTGACGGGGGCGATCGGTTCGCTCGCGCGCTCACAGCGGGGTGCGCGATTGGTCGAGCGGCCCGTGGAGCGATTCCCGTTGTTCGGACCGCTGCGGCCGATCGCGAGTCGGACGGTGCGCGCGCGGCGGTGCTCGTTCTGGCGCTGGGGGCGTTGCTGGTGAGCGGTGAGGCGCGAGCGCAGAGCGCGTGGGCGCGAGGGGACGCCGCATGGCGCCGCGGGGACTTCGCGGCCGCGGATTCGCAGTACTCGCGACGTGCGCGCGAACGTCGCGCCCCGGTCGAGGTGCTCGCCAATCGTGCGGCCGCGCGCGCCCAACAGGCTCCCGGGGACACCGCGATCGAGGCCGAGCTCGCGCAGCTGGGTGCGCGCGACGATCGCGCCGGTCGCATGTCGGCGTACAACCTCGGAACGCTGCTCGGTCGTCGCGGCGTGACCGTGCGCGCGCTCGAGACGTTGCGGCGCGCGTTGGAGCGCGATCCCGACGACGCCGACATGCGACCGGCACGATCGTCGCGCGCCCCCAGCTGCGCGAGCTCGGCCTCGATCGCGGTGTCCCCGGGGGCCTGTTGGGCGCGCGCGGCCGCACGATTGGCGAGCACCTCGACCGGGGCGCGACGCTCGCGCGCGCGCCGCGAGTACTGCGAATCCGCGGCCGCGAAGTCCCCGCGGCGCCATGCGGCGTCCCCTCGCGCCCACGCACTCTGCGCTCGCGCCTCACCGCTCACCAGCAACGCCCCCAGCGCCAGAACGAGCACCGCCGCGCGCGCACCGTCCGACTCGCGATCGGCCGCAGCGGTC
>JBEGJG010000166.1:0-5113 GCA_041184705.1 Candidatus Eiseniibacteriota bacterium | reverse complement strand
GACGCCGTGGGACTGGGCGAACGGTCCGGTGCCGCCGAGCCGACTCGCCGACATCCAGCGCGTGACCATGCAGGTCACCGCGGCCTCGTCGCGTCCCGATTCCCGTGGCGCTTACGCGCAGACCACGCTCCAGAGCGAGGTCAACGCGTCGCGCAGCGTGCCGGACTTCGGCGCCAAGGTGTTCGTGGTCTCGGGCTACGTCTACGCCGACGCCAATCTCAATCGCGTCCGCGACACGGGCGAGACCGGTCTGGCCGGTGCCACCGTGCGCCTCGGTAGCCAGGTCGCGTACTCCGCGGCGAGCGGTTACTACCAGTTCCGCATCGGTGCGGGCACCTATCTCATGCGTCACACGGCGCCCATGGGCTGGGGTTCGTACGCCTCGCCCGACAGCTTCAACGTCACCGTGGTGGACGCTCCGTTGTCGTACTCGTTCCCCGACACCGCGCGCTCGGGCGGTCTGGTGACCGCCACCGCCTACGACGACGTGGATGCCGACGGCATCCGCGACGCGACCGAGGGCGTGCTGCAGGGTATCCCGTTCGCGATCACGCCCGGGGACGCGGGCGCCGATCGCGCCGTGACGAACGCCACCGGTGAGGCGCGACTGTTCGCCTCGACCGGGAACTACAGCCTGTCGTGTGACGCCCCCGAGTCGCTGCGCGTCACCACGACGAACCCCGTGCTCGGCACCATGACCAACGGCGGCTCGGGCGCGTGGTCGTTCGGGCTCGTCAAGCAGAGCACGGGTCGCGTGAAGGGCCGCGTGTTCATCGACTCGAATCGCAACGGCCAGTTGGACGGCGCGGAACAGGGCATCGCCGACGTCTGGGTGGGCGTGACGAACGACGACGGCCTCACCGTGGTCGGCTACGCCACCACCGACGCCGCGGGCGACTACGAGATCGTGGTGCCCGCCAACGACCCGCCGCACACCACCGCCTACACCGTGTACACGATCCCGCCGGGCGGGTACTTCCCGACCGGGAGCACCGCGATCGGCAACCTCTGGGTCCAGGCCAACGCCCTGCTCACCGGGCGCAACTTCGGCATGGCGAACTACCAGATCATCACCCTCAATGCGAGCCGCGTGCTGTCGCTCGCGGCCGCCGACGTGATCGAGGCCGATTGGCAGGCCAACAAGACGAACCTCGCGCGCGCCGATCAGGACCTGCTCCTCGGTGCCGACGCGGGTAGCACGGACAACGTCTCGGTGTGGTTCAACCGCTACGCCTCGTCGCCGTTGTTCAGCGCCTCGCCCACCAACCCCGACGGCTACACGCGACTCGCACCCAACTCGGTCATGGCGATGGCGGTGGACACGCTCGACAAGAACAACGACAAGCGGCGCCCGGATCTCGTGACCGGCACCAAGTACACGGTCGCCGGCAACTTCTTCGTGTGGTTCACGCAGGGCACGAACAACAACGAGGGCTTCCTGCCGACCACCTACAGTTCGGGTCGGAACTACCGCACCGCCGACAACGGCGACGTGCAGGCGGTCGTCACCATGGACGTGGGCGGCGGCGCCATGCCCGACATCATCGTGGGCACCAAGTCCGCGACCGCCAATCAGGGTTCGATCGAGGTGTGGTTGAGCGACGACGCCACCACGCCCACGTTCACGCGCGACGAGACCTTCACGACCGTGGACGGTTCCACGCTCGGTGAGGTGACGGCGATGCAGCTGGCCGACCTGGACGGTGACGGCGACCGGGACCTCGTGGCCTGCACGCGCACGGGGGACTACACGGGTCAGTGGCTGGCGTGGGAGAACGTGGGGCGCACCGCCGGGTCGCGGTTCACGCTCCGCTGGAGATACACGTTCGAGTTCGACGCCGCGACCTCCCTGGCCTGCGCCGACGCCGACGGCGACGGTGCCGTGGACGTGTTCGTGGGCACACAGCGCAGTGCCGCGACCGGTCGTGTGCGCCAGTTCCGCAACAAGGAGGGCTGGAGCTTCGATCAGGTGGCGCGCATCGACATTCCGGGCTTCGTGCAGAGCCTGCGTGCCGCGGACTTCGGCGGTTCGCAGACCCGCGCCGACCTCGCCGTGGGCTATCGCACCTCGACCACCGGTTACGGCGGCGGTGTGCGCGTGTTCTACCTCGACACCGGCGTCATGCCCTTGGTCGGTAGCGACCCCTCGGGCGGATCGGTCGTCAACATGGTGCCGGCGCTCACGTCGGCGAACTTCAACTACGGGCTCAACACCACCGCGCCTCCGTCCCCGTACCTGACGGATCTGGCCGCGGGTCTCAAGTCCAGCGCCACCACCGGTGCGTTGGTGGTGTTCGTCCGATGAGGCGGGAGGCGGTCGTGGCCAGGGGTCGGCAAGGGGAGCGCGGGTTCGCGCTCGTGGTCGCGATGCTCGTGCTGCTCGTCATGAGCATGCTCGGGCTGGTGTTGATGGCGGGCGTGAGCATGAACCGTGGGCTCGCCGGCAACGACCAGCGCATGCGACAGACGCTCAACGTGGCCGAGGCCGGCGTGGGCGAGGCGCTCGCGCGCATCAGTCATCAGGACGTCGCGATGGACCCCAACGACCCCGACGACGTGTGCCAGATCTTCAACACGCTGCCCGGCAGCGTGCCGGTGCTGGGCGTGGATTCGGTGGCGCTGGCCACGGCCCAGCCGGTCGGGGAGTACCTCGACTACACGACCCCCGAGCGTTCGGGGGATGAGTTGACGATCGCGTGGAAGCGCGATGCCACGGGGATGCGCGTCATGCGCTACGACGCGTCGCGCACGCCGACCATCAACCCGAACACCGGGCTGCCCATCTACGTGGTGACCTCGACGGGTCGCGTCGGGAGCGCACGCCGCACCGTGGTCACCGAGGTGATCCAGCGACCGTTCAACGCCACCGCGCGCGCCGCGCTGGCCTCGGACATCCCGATCAAGTTCATCGGTACCGCCTACATCTGCGGCTACAACCACTCGGCCGACACGCCCGACGACGATGGCATCAAGGGCCGCGCGCTCACCGTACCGTCGCCCGACCCCGACCACTGCCTCGACAACGAGGTGGCGTGGGGTGACCTGCCGGGCGCTTGGAGCACCGGTTCGATCACCGGAGGCGGCGCCTCGGGGGCCTCGGGCGTGCCGGCGGGCTACCAGGAGAACCAGACCGGCTTCTACGCCGGGCCTTGGGAGGCGTTCGGCATGACCGCGAACGACTACTGGTCGTGGATCGGTTCGCCGACCGCGTCGCCCTCGACCTACAACGGCATCGTGTACTACGACAACAACACCACCACGCAGGATCGCTCGGCCGACCTCGCGCTCCACAGCACGACGGGCGAGGGTCTGCTCTACGTGGACGGCGACTTCACCTGCAACGCCGGCTTCACCTATCGCGGCCTCATCTACGTCGAGGGCGACCTCATGATCAACGGCCACGCTTGGGTCCTCGGTGGCATGATCGTGAAGGGCCAGACCCAGATCAAAGCCGATGGCAACATGACCATCCTGTACTCGGCCGACGCCATCGCGCAGGCGCTCTCGAAGTACGGTGGCCAGTTCGTCACGCTGGGTTGGCGCGAGAAGTGACGCCGAGCCGCGATTGCCGCGGCTTCCCGAGCGCCCGTCCCGTCCCGGGGCGGGCGCTCGCCGCTTCCCGGTCAGGGCCTTCGGGGTGTATCCTCGTGCCCCGCCGCGGCCCGTGGGTGGCCGCGCGAAACCCCGCGCCGAGGAGCCCCGACCGTGTGGAACCGCATCGAGGACAAGGTCATCCGTGGTGAGCGCCTGACCCCCGAGGAGGGCGTCCACCTCCTCACCGAGGCGCCGCTCGTCGAGATGGGTGCGCTGGCGAACGAGGTGCGTGCGCGCAAGACCGACCCGCGCATCGTCACCTACGTCATCGACACGAATCCCAACTACACGAACTACTGCACGGTGGACTGCCACTTCTGCGCGTTCTACCGCAAGCCGGGCAAGCCCGCCGCCGACGGTTACACGCACGACGTCGAGGGCGTGATGCGCATGATGGAGAACGCGCGTTCGCTCGGGGCCACCACGGTGCTGCTGCAGGGCGGGCTGAATCCCGAGATCCCGTGGTCGTTCTACACCTCCATCGTGAGCGAGGCGCGCAAGCGTTATCCCGAGATCACCCCGCACTTCTTCTCGGCCCCCGAGATCCACCAGATGGCCGAGGTGAGCGGACTCGACCTGCGCGGCGTGCTCTCCGCGTTGTACGCGGCCGGCCAGCGCACGCTGCCCGGCGGTGGCGCCGAGATCCTCGCGACCCGCGTGCGCAAGCGCATCTCGATCAAGAAGGGCGGCCCCGAGACCTGGCTCGACGTGCATCGCATCGCGCACGAGGTGGGCATGCGCTCGACCGCGACCATGATGTACGGCCACGTCGAGACGCCGGCCGAGATCGTGGAGCACCTCGAGTACGTGCGTGCGCTGCAGGACGAGACGAAGGGCTTCACGGCGTTCGTGCCGTGGAGTTACAAGCGCGGCAACACGCCCATGGAGTCCAAGGTCCCGCACATCGCCGGTGCGAGCATGTACTTCCGCGTGCTCGCCATGAGCCGCCTGTACCTCGACAACTTCGACCACATCCAGGCGTCGTGGTTCAGCGAGGGCAAGAAGACGGGGCAGATCTCGCTGCAGTTCGGGGCCGACGACTTCGGCGGCACGTTGTTCGAGGAGAACGTCCATCTCGCGACCGGTCACGTGAACAAGACGACCGTCGCCGAGATCGAGACGCTCATCCGCGAGGCGGGCTACACGCCGGCGCAGCGCACCACGCTGTACGAGATCCTCAAGGTGGGCGAGGGTCCCGAGGCGCTGGCGAACCTCTCGGACGACGTGCCGTTGTTCGTCGAGAGCCTGCGCGAGTTGCCGGCCGAGTACCCCGCGGTGCTCGAGGGCGAGGAGCCCGGCGACTCGCTCGTCATGCCGCGCTGAGCCCTGTTACCACGAACGGACGCCGGGTCCCCCCGGCGGCCGTTCGCGTCTTCCCACCCGATGCCTGGGTGCGATGACGCAGCGCGGCGTGGGGCCCACCGCGTCTCGCGTGCGTCCGGCCGCGCCCCGCTTGGGCGAACGCGTGCTCGGCGGCTGGCGCGGCACATGCAATGGGAACGGGTGTGCCGGAGCGCTC
>JBEGJG010000165.1:0-5118 GCA_041184705.1 Candidatus Eiseniibacteriota bacterium | reverse complement strand
GTCCATGGTGTAGAGCGCCTCGCGCGCCTCATGCTGCCCGACAGCGCCTACCTCATGGAGCGCGACGTCGAGCACGTCAAGCGGCACCGCCGCAGTCGTCCGCCGCGCGAGCCGCTCTACACCATGGACGACGTGCGGACCACGATCGAGCGGTTCGAGACGCACCGCTACGGCAAGTCGTTCGCGCTCTTCCCGGGCGTCACGGCCACGTGGCACGACGCGGGTCACATCCTCGGTTCGGCCATGACCACGTTCACGTTCGAGCAGGACGGGCGCTCGTTCCGTCTGCTCATGGGAGGCGACCTCGGCCGGCCGCGGCGGGCCATCCTGCGCGACCCCGAGGTGCCGCCGGGGCCCGACGCCCTGGTGCTCGAGAGCACCTACGGCGACCGCCTGCACGACGACGACGCGCACACCGAGATGCAGTTGGTGGACGCGGTGCGACGCACCGTGGATCGCGGCGGGCGTCTGGTGGTGCCGGCGTTCGCGGTGGGCCGCACGCAGGAGCTGGTCGCGATCCTGCACGGGCTCATGGAGCGGGGTGCCATCCCCGAACTGCGCATCTACGTGGACAGCCCCATGGCGCGCGAGGCCACCGCGGTGTTCGTGCGCCATCCCGAATGCTTCGACGCCGAGACGGCCCAGCGCTTCCGCGAGGAGGCGGGCGCGCCGTTCGGGTTCGACCGGTTGCGCTACGTGAGCACGGTCGAGGAGTCGCGCAGCCTCAACGACCTGCGCGAGCCCTGCATCCTCATCTCGGCCTCGGGCATGTGCGAGGGTGGGCGCATCCTGCACCACCTGCGGCACGCGCTCGGCGACCGCCGCAACACCGTCCTGTTCGTGGGCTATCAGGGCGAGGGCACGCTCGGCCGTCGTCTGCGCGACGGTGCGCGGACGGTGAACGTGTACGGCGAGCCGTGCGAGGTGCACGCCGAGATCGCGGGGCTCGACGGGTTCAGCGCGCACGCCGACCAGCGCGAGTTGGTGGACTGGGTGAGCCGCCTGTCGCCCGCGCCGCGCACCATCTTCCTCGTCCACGGCGACCTCGAGCCCGCCGAGACGCTCGCGGGGCTGCTGCGCGAACGCACCGGGGCCACCGTGCACGTGCCCGAGAAGGGAGAGGAGTTCGCGCTGTGGACGTGATCGAGCCGCGCTATCGCATCGGACAGCGACTCCAGCACCCCGTCTTCGGCGAGGGACTGGTGGTCGAGGTGCACACCGATCGCGGTCGCGAGGTGCTCGAGGTGGTGTTCGGGGGCGAGCTCAAGCGGCTGTCGGCCGCGCGCGAATGGGTGATCCTCGACGGGCGCGACGAGGTCCCGGCCGCGGGGACCGAGGAACGCTCACCCGAGGCCGAGGCGCCGACCCCGCTCACCAGCCCCGTCCCGCACGGCCGACGGCACTGGCACCCGCAGGGTGACGAGCTGCTGCGCCACTGGCTCGAGAACGACGTGAAGCCCCAGACGAACTTCGACCTGCGCGCCGATGCCGAGGCGTGGGCGGGATGGGCGAGCGCCGACCGACTCGTGTCCCTGGATTCGCTGCGCGGGGTGGAGCGGTTCCCGCATCAGGAGTCGGTCTGCCTGCGCGTGCTGCGCGACTTCGGCGGTCGCGCGATCCTGGCCGACGAGGTCGGACTCGGCAAGACGATCGAGGCCGGCATCGTGCTCAAGGAGTACGTGCTGCGCGGGGCGGTTCGCACCGCGCTCGTGCTGGTGCCGGCGTCGCTGTGCGAGCAGTGGCGCGCCGAGCTGTGGGAGAAGTTCGAGCTCGACTTCGTCGTGTCGCGCGGGCCCGCCGGGCAGTGGGGCGAGCACCCGTTCGTCATCTCGTCGCTCGAGACCGCGCGTCACGAGCGCCACCGCAAGCGCGTGCGCGGCGCCGACTACGACATGGTGGTCTGCGACGAGGCGCACCGCCTGCGCAACCACCTCACGCTCGGCTGGAAGTTCCTGAACGACCTCAACCCGCGCTACCTGCTGCTGCTCACCGCGACCCCGGTGCAGAACGACCTGCGTGAGCTGTACAACCTCGTCACGCTCGTGCGCCCCGGCACCGTGGGCACGTTCTCGCAGTTCCGTCGCGACTTCCTCTCGACGCACGACAAGCGCACCCCGCGCAACACGCCGCGGCTGCGCCGTCTGCTCAAGAGCGTCATGGTGCGGACCCGTCGCGCCGACACCGAGCTCACGTTCGCGCCGCGCAAGGTCGAGGCGGTGTGGGTGCCGCAGACGGCCGCCGAGCGTCAGCTCTACCGACAGGTGAGCGACTTCGTCTCGGACGCGGTGCGGGCCGAGCACGGCCAGCCGGGCCGTCCCCACTACTTCACGCTCATGGTGCTGCAGAAGGAGATGGGATCGTCGTGGAGCTCTGCGCAGGGCACGCTGGAGAAGCTCGCCGCGCACCCCGACGGGCTCGACGCCAAGCGCGTGAAGGCCTTCGCCGAGCGCGCCCGTGCGCTGGCCGGCGACGCCAGCAAGCTGCGCACGCTCGTGCGCACGGTGCAGAAGCTCAAGGGTGAGAAGGCGATCGTGTTCACGCAGTTCCGCGCCACGCAGGACGCCATCGTGGAGGCGCTGCGCGCCGCCGGGCTGACCGTGGTGGAGTTCCACGGCGAGATGGGGTGGCGCGAGAAGGAGGAGTCGCTCGAGCGCTTCCGTCACCACGATCAGGTGCTCGTGAGCACCGAGGCGGGCGGGGAGGGCCGCAACCTCCAGTTCTCGCGCATCGTCATCAACTACGACCTGCCGTGGAACCCGATGCGGCTCGAGCAGCGCATCGGTCGCGTGCACCGGCTCGGCCAGGAGCACCCGGTGCGGGTCGTGAACCTCGTGAGCCGCGGCACGCTCGAGGCCTACGTGCTCGAGATCCTCGAACGCAAGATCCGCATGTTCGAGCTGGTCGTGGGCGAGATGGAGGAGATCCTCGGGGCCTGGCAGTTGCAGGGTTCGTTCGAGGACGAGGTGTTCCGGCGCTGGACCGAGGCCGGAACGCCGGTCGCACGCAAGCGCCGCTTCACCGAGCTCGCGCAGCATCTCGTGACCGCGCGCAAGCTCTACCAGCAGCAGCGCGACAGCCAGAGCATGCTGTTCCATGGCGCGGGCGAGGTCGAGGAGGAGCGCTCGTGAGCCCGGCCGCCAAGCGCACCGCGAAGAAGCGCGCGACCGCCACCGCGCGCGGCAAGGCGAAGGCGGGCTCCAAGCCCGCGGTCGTCGTGAACGTGCCGCGCGGCGAGACCGCGGCCGAGTCGCCCGAGTGGCGTCGTTTCGTGGGGGCGTGGCTCGAGGCGCACGGCTGCAAGGTCGAGCCCGCGCCGCGCGGCGACTGGGAGGTCGAGCTGTCGGCCGCGTTGCAGCGCACGTGGCGTCGTCAGCGCGTCCGGCTGGTGTTCGATCCCTCGCGTCCCACCGTGCCGCGCGGGGCATGGTTCACCGCACCCGGCAGCACCGGAGGCCGCCGCATCCTCGAGGCCGCGCTCTCGGAGCCGCTGTTCACGCGTCGCACCGCGCTCGCGCACGTCCCCGGCGCACCGCCCGAGGGCATCGCGTCGGTGTGCCGCGTGCGCGGGTTCACGTGGGGCCCGCCGCGACTCGGGCCCGTGCACTACGAGCGACGCGTGGCGTTCCACGCCGTCATCACGCGCTGGGGCGGTCTGCCGTGGCAGGAGCAGTGGGTGGTGCTCGTCGGCGCCGGGGGCGAGGTGCTCGAGCGCGTGCAGGCGGCTCAGGTCACCGAGGTGCGTCCGCGCGAGGGCCTGTACCAGCTGCCCGAGGAGCTCGAACCCGAGGTGCGCGAGCGGTGGCTCATGAGCGCGCGCCAGACGCTCGAGCAGCTCGCCGAGGAGCGCGAGCGCGAGTGGGCGGTGTCGGTGGGGCGGTTGCGCGACGACGAGCTCGACCGGCTCGGGGCGTTCTTCTCGGCGCGCATCGAGGAGGAGGAGGACCGCCAGCGTCGGCGCGTCGGGCAGGACGAGCACGAGATCGAGCACGGTGACGCCACCGCGATGAAGCTGGAGTGGGAGCGTCGCGCCGCCGAGGTCCGCCACCGCTGGGAGATGCGCACCGAGGTGCGGTTGTGGGGCATCGAGGAGTGGTCGTGGCCGGTGGCGAGCATCGAGCAGGAACTGCGTTCGGGGGCCATGCACGTGAAGCTGCGTGCGGCCGTGGATGCGGCCCGCGGGCGGGTGGCGCTGCCGGCGTGCCCGCACTGCGGGCGGCCCGCCGAGATGCTGGTCCGCGACCACGGCACGGCCCTGTGTCCGGCGTGCGCGCCCGCTTGACCCGTCCGCGCCGGGAACCGTAGTCTTTCCCGTCCCTTACCGTGGTCCTGCGTCCGTCCGGGCGCCGGTCCGCGCCGTGATCCCCGGAGGTTCGCCTTGTCGTTGGAGACCCAGAAGCAGTCCGCCATGGACGATCCGGGCGCCGAGCTTCTCGATCGCGCCCAGGGCGCTTGGGCCCAGTACGGGCAGAAGGCGCTCATCGGCCTGCTCATCGTGGCCGCCGCCGGTGCCGGTTGGTTCTACTGGAACGCCGGGCAGGTGCGTCAGGAGAACGCCGCGTCGGAGAAGCTGGCCGAGGCCAACGAGCTGTTCTGGCGCGCCGACTACGACCGCTCGCGCCAGATCGCGCAGGAGGTCTCGAAGGCCTATCCCGGCACGCCCAGCGGCATCGACGCGCTGCGCATCGCGGGTGACGACGCCTACTGGCGCGGCAACTGGAAGGACGCGATCGCGGACTACGAGGCCTACCTGAAGAAGCGTTCGGCCGGCGTGGTCGCCGACGGCGTGCGCCGCAGCCTCGCGTACGCGCAGGAGAGCGCGGGTCTGCATGCCGAGGCCGCCGCGAACTACGACAAGATCGTGGGCGCGTTCGATCGCGAGTCGAGCGGCGAGATGCTGTACGCCGCGGCGCGCTGCCTCGTGGCCGCGAACAAGCCCGACGAGGCGAAGAAGCGCCTCCAGCGCATCCTCGACGAGTTCCCGGACTCGAGCTACCAGATCCAGGCCCGCATGGAGCTCGGCCGCCTCTCGCCGCAGATCCTGAACTGAACGGCCGCGCCTCGCGCGCATCCGACCGGCCCCGGTGCCCCACGGCACCGGGGCCTCGTCGTTCCCGGCCC
>JBEGJG010000164.1:4560-9692 GCA_041184705.1 Candidatus Eiseniibacteriota bacterium | reverse complement strand
ACACGCAGGGGCCTCCCGGCCCCGGCCCCCGCG
Source organism: Candidatus Eiseniibacteriota bacterium (assembly GCA_041184705.1). GTDB lineage: Bacteria > Eisenbacteria > RBG-16-71-46 > RBG-16-71-46 > RBG-16-71-46 > JAIOPA01. The sequence goes on along the minus strand of JBEGJG010000164.1, from coordinate 9,659 downwards.
ACCCGGCGCCGTCAGGCCCCCGGTGAGCCCTTCAGAGACAGCGCTCACGCAGCCAGGATTGACACCCGAGGTCTCGCCTCGGACATCGGAACGCGGGTCGACTCCCCGCGAGCGGTGTTCCGGGAGTGGTCCAGCCGTGGATGGACCGACCCTGCACAGGCTCCCGCCTGTGCGGTCGCGTCGTCCCGTTCGCGCGGCCGGATCGCTCCCCGGGCCACCCGTGGAGTGCAAGGATGTTCCTCTACAAGCTCGAGATCCAGGGCTTCAAGTCGTTCTGTGACCGCACCGAACTTCTGTTCGGCGACGGCATCACCGGCGTCATCGGTCCCAACGGCTGTGGCAAGACCAACGTCTCCGACGCGATCCGCTGGGTGCTCGGCGAGCAGTCCGCCAAGCAGCTGCGCGGCGACTCGATGGAGGACGTGATCTTCAACGGCTGCCCGACGCGCAAGCCGCTCGGCATGGCCGAGGTCCACCTCACGTTCAAGAACGACGCCGGCATCCTGCCGACCGAGTTCTCCGAGGTGACGATCTCCCGCCGCGTGTTCCGTTCCGGCGCCAGCGAGTACTCGATCAACAAGACGCCGTGCCGCCTGCGCGACATCCGCGACCTGTTCTTCGACACGGGCATGGGCAGCCACGCCTACTCGGTGATCGAGCGACAGATGGTGGACAACATCCTCTCGGACAACACCGGTCACCGCCGGTTCATGTTCGAGGAGGCGTCGGGCATCACGAAGTACAAGCAGCGCAAGAAGGAGGCGCTCAACAAGCTCGACGCGACCGAGGGCGACATCACGCGCCTCAACGACATCGTGTTCGAGATCGAGCGCGAACTGCGCTCGCTGGCGCGGCAGGTCGGCAAGGCGCGTCGCTACCAGCGCCTGCGCGACGAGGTCCGCGACCTCGACCTGGCGCTCACCGGCAGCACGCTCGAGGCGCTCAAGGCGCGCGAGGCCAAGGCGCACGAGGACTGGCAGGAGGAGGCGGTGCGGCGCGAGGGGTTGAGCGCGCAGCTCGACCAGCTCGAGGCCCAGCTCACCGACCAGAAGCTGGCGCTGCTCGAGGTCGAGCGCGAGTTGCTCACCGCGCAGGGCGGCCTCAAGGACCGTGAGGAGGCCCGCGTCGCGGCCGAGCACGAGATCGTGCTGCTGCGTGAGCGCGCCTCGGGTCTGCGCCGTCGTGCCGAGGAGGCCGAGGCCGAGTCGCAGCGCATGCGCGACCGTCTCGAGGAGACGCAGGCGCGCGAGCAGGAGATCCAGCTCACGCTGCAGGCCACCCGCGAGCGGCGCGAGACCGCGCACCTCGAGTCCGAGCAGGCCGAGGCGCTGCTCGAGAAGGTCGAGCAGGAACTGCGCAGCGGTCGGTCCAAGGCGGCCGAGGCCAAGCAGCTGTCGCTCGACCTGTTCTCGGTCGAGGCCGACAAGAAGGGCACCTGCGATCGTCTGCGCAACCGTCTGGCCGCGCTCGACGAGCGCCGCGTGGCGGCCGAGACGCGTCGCGCCGAGTTGCTCGAGCGCGTCGCCGATCTCGAGCGCGCCGCGGCCGAGGGTGAGGTGCGCCGGGGCGAGCTCGACGAGTCGCTCAACAGCGCGCGCGCCGAGCTCGCAGCCAGCGAGGAAGCCATCCGCGCCGTCGAGGCCCGTATCGCCGACGCGCAGGGCCGGCTCTCGGCGCTCCGTCAGCAGGCGGCGGGCGCGCAGTCGCGTCTCGACACGCTGCTCGAGCTGAAGGCCAACTTCGAGGGCGTCTCCGAGGGTGTGAAGGCGCTGCTGTCCGAGCGCGAGTCGCTGCCCGGGCTCGTCGGCGTCGTCGCCGACGTGCTCGAGGTCCCGGCCGAGTACCTCGATGCGCTCGAGGCCTCGCTGGGTGAGGCCGCGTCGTTCGTGCTGGTCGAGGACCGGGCCGCGATCGAGCCCTCGATCGAGCGTCTGCGCCGCCCCGAGGGTGGGCGAGCCACGCTGCTCGACCTGTCCGCGCTCAGCGCACGTGCGCTGCCCGAGGTGCCCGCGGTCGAGGGCGTCGTGGGCCGTGCGTCGGACCTCGTGAACTGCGCCGACCGGTTCCGCCCGGTCGCCGAGCGCCTGCTGGGTTCGGTCGTGGTCGTGGATTCGCGTGAGCGCGCGGCCACGCTCGCGCACGAGTCGCCCGCCGGGCTGCGCTTCGTGAGCATGGACGGTGAGGTGTGGGAGCGCGGTCGCGTGCGCGCCGGTTCGGCCCGCAACACGGGCGGCCTGCTGCACCGCGAGGCCGAGATCCGCGACCTGTCCGCACGCCTCGGCGAGCTCGTCGCGGCGGTGGACACGCTGCAGGCGCAGCTCGACGACGAGACGCGTGCCCGCGAGCAGGCGATCGAGCAGCGCGACCAGGCCCGTTGGATGCTGGACGAGACGCGCACGGCGCTCGAGTCGCAGGTCCGCGAGCTGGCGGGGATCGACCGTGAGCGCACGTTCGCGACCAAGGAAGCCGACGATCGCGTGCGCGAGATGGAGGGCTTCGTCGCCGAGGCCGACCACCTTCGCACCCAGCTCACCGAGGCCGAGGCCGAGCTGTCGCAGTTCCAGGGCGAGCTCGACGTGGTCCGCGGTCAGCTCGCCGAGAGCGACGGTGCGGTGCGCGCGCTCGAGGAGCGCCGCGACGAGGCCTCGCAGCGTGCGCAGGCCGCTCGCGATCAGCTCCTCCAGCTGTCGCGTTCGGCGGGCGAGCTCGAGACCCAGTGGGCCCGTCTCGAGCAGACCGTGCAGGAGCTCGGCACCGGTATCACCGCTCGCGCCTCGGAGGCCGAGGCGCACCGCGGCGGGATCGCGGGCATCGACGCGCAGGTCTCGGGTCTCGAGTCCGGGCTCACCGGCCTGCTCGAGTCCGAGGGCACGCAGCGCGACCGCGTGGTCGAGCTGCAGGTGCGTTTCAACGCCCTCAAGGAGACCGCGCACACGCTCGAGACGCAGACGAAGGACCTCCGCTTCCAGACCACCGAGTTGGGTGAGCGTCTGCACATGCTCGAGCTCGACCGCGTGCAGGCCCGTGCCGAACTCGACCGCACGTTCGAGCGTCTTCGCACCGAGTACGAGATCGAGCCCGAGACGTTCGAGCCGCGCGCGCTGCCCGAGGGCATCACGGCCGAGGAGGCACCCCAGCGGCTCGAGGCCTCGCGTGCCACGCTGCGCGGGCTGGGCCCGGTCAACCTGCTGGCGCTCGAGGAGTACAGCCGCAAGAAGGAGCGTTTCACGTTCCTCACCCAGCAGCGCGAGGACGTGCTGCAGGCCAAGGCGCAGCTGCTCGAGGCGATCGAGAAGATCAACGTCACGGCCGCCGAGCTGTTCAGCGAGACGTTCACGAAGGTCCACAAGAACTTCAAGGACATCTTCCAGACGCTGTTCGAGGGTGGGGATTGCGAGCTGCGGTTGCTCGGCGAGGACCCCATGGAGGCCGAGATCGAGATCGCGGCCAAGCCCCGCGGCAAGCACCTGCAGAGCATCTCGCTCATGTCGTCCGGCGAGCGTGCGCTCACCGCGATCGCGCTGCTGTTCGCGGTCTACCTGGTGAAGCCGTCGCCCTTCTGCCTCCTCGATGAGGTCGACGCCCCGCTCGACGACGCGAACGTGGACCGGTTCCTCAACATGCTCAAGCGGTTCGGCGACCGGACCCAGTTCGTCGTCATCACGCACAACAAGAAGACCATGGAGTCGGCGGGCTGCATCTACGGCGTCACCATGCAGGAGCTCGGCGTCTCGAAGCTCGTGTCGGTGAACCTCGACGGCGTGGACGTGAGCCACGCCTCGCGCCGCGAGCCCGTCCCGGCGGTCACCGTCTGACCTCGGGTGGTCGTCGTCCCATGTCGCATCCCTTCGCGCGCGGTCCCGGTCTCACGGTCGGGCCGCGCGTCGTCGTGAGCGGCGCATGAGTCTGTGGGATCGCTTCCGGCGCGGCCTCGAACGCACGCGTGAGGCGCTCGTCGGGGTCGTCGGTGCCGCGCTGGGCCGACGCACCGTGGACGCCGCCACCGTCGAGGCGCTCGAGGAGGCGTTGCTCGCGGCCGACGTCGGGCCCGCGACCACCGACCACCTCATCGCCGATGCGCGCCGTCGTCTGCAGCAGGACGACTCGCTCGACCTGCGCGGCGCGCTCGAACGCTCCGCGGCCGAGGTGCTGTCGGCCACGCGTGCCACGTTCGCGCCCGGCGCCGAACGTCCGTGGGTGGTGCTGCTGGTGGGTGTGAACGGGGTGGGCAAGACCACGTTCGCGGGCAAGCTCGCCGCGACCTGGGCGCGGGAGGGGCGGCGGGTGGTGATGGTGGCCGCCGACACGTTCCGCGCCGCCGCCGCCGAGCAGCTCGACGTCTGGGCGGTCCGCGCGGGCGTCGAGATCGTGCGCCCCGGGCAGGACGGTGCCGATCCCGCGGCGGTGGTCCACGACGGGCTCGCCGCCGCGCGTGCCCGAGGTGCCGACATCGTGTTGGTGGACACCGCCGGACGCCTGCACACCAAGCAGAACCTCATGGCCGAGCTCGACAAGGTGGCGCGCGTTTGCGCGCGACAGGTGCCCGGTGCGCCGCACCACGTGCTGCTCGTGCTCGACGGCACGCAGGGGCTCAACGGCCTCGCCCAGGCTCGCGAGTTCACGCGCTGCGTCCCGGTCACGAGTCTCGCGGTCACGAAGCTCGATGGCACCTCGCGCGGCGGCGTGGTGCTGGCCATCGCGGGGGAGCTCAAGCTGCCCGTGAGCCTGGTGGGGTTGGGCGAGGGCGTGGACGACTGGCAACCCTTCGACGCTGAAGCCTACGCGCGCGGCCTGTTCGAGTGACGACGTCCCGGTGACATGAAGCCCCGGCACGCGCGGCGTGCCGGGGCTTAGTGCCGTTTGGGGCGGGGTCAGCGCTTGGTGGTGGGGGCGGGCTTGCGCGTCGCGGCCGTGGCGCGAGCGGCGGCCGCCATCAGTTAGGCGATCGTGCTCTGGTAGCGCTTCGGCACGAACACCGGTTCGAGTCCACCGTGACCGTACGCGATGAGGCGCGCCGAGCCGGTCCCGCGATCGCGCGTCGTGAGCTCCGTGGCATCCCCCGAGCGCCCGATCATCCACGCCTTGCGCGAGGCGACCAG
>JBEGJG010000164.1:0-4522 GCA_041184705.1 Candidatus Eiseniibacteriota bacterium | reverse complement strand
GCCTGCGTGGAGCCGGTGCCCTGCTTGAGCAGCACCTTCGTGGAACGGAAGTCGCCGGCCGGCGTGACGACCGTGTCCACGCCCACCGTGTCGCGCGTCCAGCGCACCGGGTTCCGCACCTCGCGCCGGGCCTTGAGGATGCTCGCCGAGGGCTTGTTGATGTCGATTCGCGGGGCGCCGTCGTCACCGAGCAGGCTGATCACCTGCCGCGTGTAGATCTGCAGGCGCTGCGTGGCGGTGCTGTCCTTGAAGATGTCGTACGAGATGAGCGAGGCGATGACCTCGGGCGGGCGGCCCGGCTCCTCGCGCCACGTCTCGATCCAGAAGCCCTTGTCGCCCCACAGGTCGCGTTCACCGGCGACCAGCAACACGACGTCGTACTGCTCGACCACGCCGAGCTCGCTGCGGCTCGACATGCGGTAGCGGACCCAGTCGCCCACCTTGAAGTCGGGCTTGCGGGTGTAGTCCACCAGACCGATGCCGTTGAACGTCGTCGCGGTCGCCGCCGAGGCGGGCGCGGTGGGCAGGAGGAGCAGGGAGAGCGCGAGGAGCGGCAGGATGGCGATGGCACGACGCATGCAGTCGGTCTCCGGTGGCCGACACCTCGGGTGCGGCCGGATGGTTCGGGGGCTTCCAACGGACCCCATGGGGTGGGTCCGGGCCCTCCATTATAGGCGGCGACCGGCCCACCCGAGAAACCCGGGAAGGCCGAACCGGACCGCCGCTGGCCCGCCCCCGCGGGAGTGATGAACCATGGAAACGCCCTCCCCGGCGGTCCCCGAGCCGCCTCGTCTCGAGGTCGTACCCGCCCCGGACACCTCCGACCACGATCCGGCGACCCTCACCGACGCCGACCTGCTCGCCCGCGTGGCGGGGCGCGGTGCGGGGCTGTCCGGAGAACGCCGTCTCGCCCGCCGGCTCGTCCGCGGGGTCGCCGGATGGCACCCGGCCGAACTCGCGCGCTGGCCGGTGTCACGCTGGGCCGAACTCGCCGGGCTCGCCCCGTCGGCCGCTCAGGCGGTGGTGGCGGCGTTCGAGCTCGGGCGCCGGGCTCATGAGCCCCCTCCGGCGCGCGGTGCCATCCGGGGGCCCGACGACGTGCTCGCGCACGTCCGCGACCTGCCGCGCGCGCGACGCGAGCACTTCGTCGTGCTGCTGCTCAACGCCCGCCACGAGATGCAGCGCCGCGAGACCGTGAGCATCGGATCGCTCAACGCCTCGATCGTCCACCCGCGCGAGGTGTTCCTGCCCGCCATCCTGCACTCGGCGGCGAGCCTCGTGCTGGTGCACAACCATCCGAGCGGCGATCCGGAACCGAGTGACGAGGACCTCGACATCACGCGGCGTCTGCTCGAGGTCGGCGACCTCGTGGGGATCGGGGTGCTCGACCACGTCATCGTGGCCTCTCGCGGCACGGTGAGCCTCCGCGCCCGTCAGCTCATGTGACGCGCGGCGGACGCGCGCGACGCGGGGGCAACGGCACGAACGCGCTGGTGCGCTCGGCGTACTCGGCCCAGCCCGGTCGGTCCCGCATTCCGGCCTCGAGCATCGGCACCCCCGAGACCCCGGCGAGCAGGATGGTCATGACCACGGGCCCGACGAGCGTCCACAGCGGTCCGCCGGCCGCGACCCCGAACACGCCGAACGCCCACCACACGCAGGCGTCGCCGAAGTAGTTCGGGTGGCGCGTCCACGCCCACAGGCCGCGGTCCATGATGCGTCCGCGGTTCGCGGGGTCGCGGCGGAACGCCGCCAACTGCGCGTCGCCCACGGTCTCGAACACGAACCCCACCGCCCACACCGCGATCGCGATTGCATCGAGGGCGCCCCACGGCGCGGCCTGCGCCGCACTCGCCCACAGCGGCCATGCCACGACCCACTGCAGGGCGGCCTGCAGGCCGAACACGGTGACGAGGCTGGTCCACGCGAACGTGTGCGGTGAGCGCGCGCGCATGGCGGCGTAGCGCCGATCCTCACCGTGCCCGCGATTGCGCAGGTGCAGGTGCCAGCCCAGCCGGAGTCCCCACAGCGACGCCAGCGTCGCGACCGCGATCGCACGCGGCCCCGTGGCCGCGCACGCCACGACGTACACCCAGGCCAGCAGGGCGAAGCCGGGGCCCCAGAAGCGGTCCACCAGGCTCACGTCGCGCGGACGCAGGCTCGCGACCCACACCGCGGTGAAGGCCGCACCCGCCACCGCGGCACCGAGCGCGAGCGGCGTCATGCGCGCGGCACGAGCCGGGCGTGCGAGACGAACCAGTCCTCGCCGCCGTTCAGTCCGAACAGGTCGGCGCAGGCGAGGTGGAACACCCGCCAGCGTCGGAACCAGCGCGCCGCATCGGCTGTCCCGTACGTCGCCGCCATGACCGGCATGAGTGCGTCGCGCGCGGCGTCCTGACGGGCGAGCCACGCGAGACTCGTGCGCTCGTAGTGCGTCCCGTTGACGCGCCAGCGTCCGTCGAGCCGGTAGCCCGTGGCGCAGCGTTCGAGCAGGTCCTCGGCGGGCATGAGACCGCCCGTGAAGAAGTGCCGCGCCAGCCAATCGCTGCGCCCGTCCACCTCGTAGAAGTAGGTGGCGTCACGCAGGCAGAACACATGCACGAACAACGCGCCCTCGGGTGTGAGCCAGCCGCGGATGCGCTCGAGCAGCGCCTCCCAGTTGCGCATGTGCTCGAACATCTCGACCGACACGACGCGATCGAAGCGCGCCCCCTCGGGGGGCGCGAACGCGTTCATGTCGGCGGTCACCACCTCGACGTTCGTGAGCCCGCGCTTGGCCGCGCGCTCGAGGATGAACACGCGCTGCGTGGCGGAGTTCGAGACCGCGAGGATGCGCGCGGCGGGGTAGTGCTCGGCCATCCACAGCGTGAGCGAGCCCCAGCCGCAACCCAGCTCCAGGATGCGCTGGCCGTCGGCGAGCCCCGCGCGCTCGGCGGTGACCGCCAGCATGGCCTCCTCGGCCTCGGCCAGCGTGCTCGCCCCGTCCCACAGCGCCGAGGAGTACTTGAGGCGAGGGCCCAGCACGCGCTCGTAGTACGCGGCGGGCACCTCGTAGTGCTGGACGTTGGCCTCGCGCGTGTGGAGTGCGATGGGGGCGGCGCGCATCGCGGCGCGCACGGCCTCGTCTCGGCGCGCCATGGCCTCGGGCCCGCCCGACCGCACGGCCGCGAGCTTGCGCTCGCAGAGCCGACGGATACCCGCGCGCACGAGCGCGTCGGGCACGACCCCGCGCTCGACCAGCTCCATGACCGGGTCCATCACGCTCCTCCTCGGCTCGGCGAGGTCACGCCGGCCCCGGCGCGCGGGCCGGCCAGGACGAGTTGCAGCAGGCCGATCGTGCGTTCGAGGAAGCCAGCCTCGCAGTAGCAGAAGTACCAGCGCCACAGGCGCTGGAACGTCTCGTCGAACCCCATACCCTCGATCGCGGCGCGCTCGGCCTCGAACCGCATCCGCCACTCGCGCAGCGTGCGGGCGTAGTGCGGGGCGAGGTCCTCGAGGTCGTCGATGCGCAGCGGCGTGGCCGAGATCGCGGCGCTCATGGCGCGCAGCGACGGCAGCGCGCTGCCCGGGAAGATGTGCTTCTGGATGAAGTCCACGTTGCGCCGGTACTCCGTCTCGTCGCGGTCGGGGATGGTGATGGCCTGCACGAGCGCCAGCCCCTCGGGCGCGAGCATGCGTCCGATCACCGCGAAGTACTCGTCGAGATGGTCGTAGCCCACGGCCTCGATCATCTCGATGCTCACCACGCGGTCGAACGTGCGCCCGAGCGCGGGCAGGTCGCGATAGTCCTGCTCGAGCAGGGTGATGCGGTCGGCGAGACCGGCGGCCGCGAACGCCTCGCGCGCGTGGCGCGCCTGTTCGCGGCTGATGGTGGTGGTCGTCACCTGCGCTCCGCGACGTGCGGCGTGTAGGGCGAAGCCGCCCCAGCCGGTGCCGATCTCGAGCACGGTGTGGCCCTCGCGCAGGCCCAGCTTGTCGCACACCACGTCGAGCTTGTGCGCGGCGGCCTCGTCGAGCGTGGCCTCCGGATGCGGCCACAACGCGCACGAGTACATGCGCGTGCGGTCGAGGAAGCGTGCGAAGAAGTCGTTGCCGAGGTCGTAGTGCGCGGCGATGTTGCGCTGGCTGCCGCGCCGCGAATTGCCGTGCAGCGCATGCAGGGCGCGCAGCGCGGGGGTGCGCAGCCGTGCGAGCCCGCGCTCGAGGCCGGCGAGCGCGGCGCGGTCACGGGCCAGCACGCGGATGGTGGTGGTGAGGTCGTCGCTGTCCCACTCGCCGCGCGCGTACGACTCGGCCGCCCCGAGCGCGCCGCCGGTCGCCACCTCGACCCAGAAGCGCGGATCGTGCACCTCCACACGGGCCGACAGATCCGTGGGGCGGCCGAGCGTGGTGGTGTGGCCGGCCTCGGTGAGGCGAAGCGTACCTCCGGTCACGCCCGCGAGACGTTCGCGCACGCCCGCGCGCGCGAGGCGCTCGGGCAGGTTGCCGCCCGTCACGGGCGGAGGGGACTCGGTGAGAGCGG
>JBEGJG010000163.1:0-5148 GCA_041184705.1 Candidatus Eiseniibacteriota bacterium | reverse complement strand
CTCGCGCATGACCTCGACGCCGAACTGCTCCTCGCGCTTGCGGTACGCCCCCTCGGCGAACGTGGTCGCGTTCTCGAGCACCGCGTCGGCTCGCACGCCCTCGAGCTGCTCGGGCGAGACGGGCGACATGCACAGGTACGACAGCTCGTCCGCGAGCCCACGCAGGTTCCACTCCCCCTGCGCACCCTGACCGAGGTACTGGTCCACGCGGTCGGCGACGGCATCGCGCAGGTCGTCGAGCACGCGCGGCGAGATGTCCTTCGACAGCAGGGCCTCGTCGCGCTGGCGATAGACCTCCTCGCGCTGCTTGTTCATGACGTTGTCGTACTCGAGCAGGTGCTTGCGGGCGTCGAAGTTGTGCCCCTCGACCCGCTTCTGCGCGCGGCTGATCGCCGACGTCACCATGCCGTGCTCGATGACCTCGCCCTCCTCGACGCCCATGCGCTCCATGAGCCCCGAGATGCGCTCGGCGCCGAACAGGCGCATGAGGTCGTCCTCGAGCGAGAGGAAGAATCGCGACGAACCGGGGTCGCCCTGACGACCGGCGCGACCGCGCAGCTGGCGGTCGATGCGGCGCGACTCATGGCGCTCGGTGCCGAGGATGTGCAAGCCACCCAACTCGGCCACGCCCTCCCCCAGCTTGATGTCGGTGCCACGCCCGGCCATGTTGGTCGCGATCGTGACCGCGCCCCGACGTCCGGCGTCGGAGACGATCTCGGCTTCCTTCTGGTGGTACTTGGCGTTCAGGACGTTGTGCGGGATGCCGCGGATCTTGAGGAAGCGCGACAGCAGCTCGCTCACCTCGACCGTGATGGTGCCCACCAGCACGGGCTGGCCGCGCTTCTGGCACTCGGCGATCTCGTCGATCACGGCCTTGTACTTCTCGCGCTTGGTCCGGTACACGACGTCGTTCAGGTCCTTGCGCGCGATGTTGCGGTGCGTCGGGATCACGGCGACGTCGAGCTTGTAGATCTCCCAGAACTCGGGGGCCTCGGTCTCGGCCGTACCCGTCATGCCCGCGAGCTTCGAGTACATGCGGAAGAAGTTCTGCAGCGTGATGGTGGCGAAGGTCTGCGTCTCGCCCTCGACCGTCACCGCCTCCTTGGCCTCGATGGCCTGATGCAGGCCGTCCGAGTAGCGGCGACCCGGCATGAGGCGGCCGGTGTGCTCGTCCACGATGACGACCTTGCCGTCCTGCACCACGTATTCGACGTCGCGGTCGAACAGGGCGTAGGCCTTGAGCAGGGCGTGCACCGCGTGGATGCGGTTGTTGGCGACCCCGAACTCCTGGTACGCGCGGTCCCGCTCGACGATGCGCTCCTCGGGCGACAGCGAGTCGTTGCCCTCGAGCTCCGAGAGCCTCTCGGTGAGGTCGGGCACGGTGAAGCGCTCGGGCTCGGACGGCGACATGAGCTGCCGGCCCTTCTCACCCAGGTCCACGTTGCGCGACTTCTCGTCGATGGCGTAGTACAGGTCGGCGTCGAGCTCGTGCATGCGCTTGTCGCGCAGGTACTCGCCCTCGACGCGCAGGATGGTGCGCTTGAGTCCCGGCTGGTCCGAGAGCAGCTTGATGAGACGCTTGTGCTTCGGCGTCGCGCGCTGGACCTGCAGCAGCTTCAGGCCGGCCTCGAACTCCTTCGACGGGTCGGCGAGCAGGGCCTCGGCCTCGGTGAGTGCGGTGTTCGCCCACTGCTGCTGGGCCCGCACCACGCGCTCCACGAGCGGCTTGGTCTCGAGGAACGAGGTGTCGCCACGGTCCTCGACCGGCCCCGAGATGATGAGCGGGGTGCGCGCCTCGTCGATGAGGACCGAGTCCACCTCGTCCACGATCGCGTAGTGGAACCCGCGCTGCACCCGGTACTCGGGGCGCACGGCCATGTTGTCGCGCAGGTAGTCGAAACCGAACTCGTTGTTCGTGCCGTACGTGATGTCGCACGCGTACATCTCGCGGCGCCGCGCCGGCTCCATGTTCTGCTGGATGCAGCCCACGGTGAGCCCGAGGAAGCGGAAGATCTCCCCCATCCACTCGCTGTCGCGCCGAGCGAGGTAGTCGTTCACCGTGACCAGGTGCACGCCCTTGCCGGTGATGGCGTTCAGGTACAGCGGCAGGGTCGCGACGAGCGTCTTGCCCTCGCCGGTCGCCATCTCGGCGATCTTGCCCTCGTGCAGCATGATGCCGCCGATGAGCTGGACGTCGTAGGGCACGATCTGCCACGTGAGCGGCAGCCCGCAGACGTCCCAGGTGCGACCGCACAGCCGTCGGCAGGCCTGCTTGACCGCGGCGAACGCCTCGGGGAGCAGGTCCTCGAGGGTGTCGTCACCGGACTCCAGACGGGCCCGGAACTCGGCCGTCTTGGCCCGGATGGCCTCGTCGGACAGGGCGTCCCACTCGGTGGAGATGCGGTTGATGTCGTCGACGAGGGGACGGACCCGGCGGACGTCGCGCTCGTGCTTCGATCCGAAGATGGACTTGAGGAGGGATTCGAGCATATCCCGCAGGATAGGGCCTCACCGCGCCGTCCGCAAAGCCGCGGGAGGCGTCGGGCCCGCACGACTCGCGGCCGGGAACGCGACGCGGCCCGATGGAGGACATCGGGCCGCGCGGGGTCCAAGGGCGGGTGTTCGGACTACAGCTTCATGACCTGCGTCGCTTCGTTCCCTCGGGTGCTGCGCACCATCTCGAACTGCACCTTCTCACCCTCGTGCAGCGTGCGGAAGCCGCTGCTCTCGATGGCACTGAAATGCACGTAGACGTCGCCCTCCTGGTCCTCGGGTGTGATGAATCCATAACCCTTGTGGTCATTGAAGTACTTGACCGTGCCGTTCGCCATGGAACGTCCTCCCTGGCTGGCTGAAGACGGGAAAGCCCGGACCCGAGGGGCAGAGTGCGCCCGCGCTCGGACCGAATCAAGACCCGAATCGCTCAGACGGTCGGATCCGGCATGGTCCTTTGGCGGGGGGCCAGTCGCTCGAGCAACGCCTCGCCGCCCGGGTAGCCGGGAGCCGCCGCGAGCAACGCCTGCACCTGTGCGAGCGCGACCTCACGCTCACCGCGGGCCTCGAGCCCGAGTGCCAACTCGAGTCGTGCCGCGTGGTAGTCAGGATTCAGTTCGAGCGCCTCGGACAGCGTCGCGATCCCGTCGTCGACTAGGCCCTCGCGCAGTTCGAGCGCCCCGAGGCGCGCGAGCAGGTCGGGCCATTCCGGACGTTCGCGCACGAGCGACCTCAGGACGGCGAGCGCTGCCGCCCCCTCACCCGCCGCGACGTGACGTTCGACGGTCGCCAGCGCGTCGCGCAGGCGCACGTCCCCGCCCTGCAACGCCTCGCGCAGCAGCGGCGCGGCATCGTCCACCGCCTGCGCACGCAGGCGTTCCAGACCGGCCGCGAGCGCGGTGGAGTCGGCCCCCTCGAACGATCGCAGCGCCCCCACCGCTTCGGCGATGCGGCCCTCGCGCGCGTCGAGCAGCGCACGCTCGAGCACCGCGGCGCGATAGCGCGGGTTCAACGCGATCGCACGGTCGAGCGCGAGTCGCGCCCCGCTCGCGTCCCCGCGACGGGCGCGCAACACACCCACGCGACAGTGCAGGTCGGCCCAGTCCACACGGGTCAGCGCGAGCGTCAGGGCGTCCTCGGCGGTGGCGGCGTCGCCCCCCTCCTCGGCCGCGCGCGCGACCTCGACGAGCAGCCCCGCCCACGGTGCGGGCGACACACCCTCTCCCGCGGGCGCGCCCGCGGTACGCAGCGTCGATAGAGCCCCCGCGGCATCGCCGTCGGCGAGACGGCGGCGGGCGGACGCGTACGGGTCGTGGGTGTCGCGGGGTTCGGGTCGCATCGTGGCCTCGGGAACGGGACCCCGGGGTTATCGGCCGGACGCGGGCCGCGGATGAGCGCCGCGCGTCATCCCAGCAGCAGCGCCATCGCGTAGCCCGAAGCGAGCGTGATGCCGAGGTTGTCGTCGAGCGGGATGGGTGCGACCTCGACCACCGTGGCGACCACCGCGCCTGCGATCAGCACGTTCAGGGGCAACGGGGTGACGAACGACACGAACCACGCCCACACGAGGCAGGCCGCGAGGCAACCGACCGCGCCCTCGATCGTCTTGCCGAAGAACCGCGTCCGGCCCCAGCCCTTGCCCACCAGCGCCCCCATCGCATCGCCGAGCACGGTGAACCCCAGTGCGGTCGCGGCCACGGGCTGCGGGAACACCTCTATCGAGATGAGCGCGGCGAGCAGCAGGTACGTGGAACCGAGCAGGCTCATGCGTTCGTGCTCGCGGATCATCTCGCCGAAGAACTGGCGGAAGAACGTGCGCACGCGCGCCTCGTGGATGCGCACCACGTCCAGCACGATCGCGCCCGCGGTGCAGACGAGGAACAGGACGCGGAACTCGCCGTGCGACCGGGGCCACGGCAGCCACTCGAACAACAGCTCGAGCGGCAGCACGATGAACGCCAGATGCACCGCCTTGCGACGCGCCTCGGTCAGCCACGTCGGGTGGCGCAGGGGCGCGAGCGGGTCGCGCGCGGGATCCGGTCCGGTGCTCACGGGAGTGAGCCTAGCAGAAGCGCCGCGCTCACGGACCCGTGTGCGGACGCAGGACGCGGTAGGCCTGCCGGTAGCCGAGGATGCGTCGGACGTAGTCCTGCGTGTCGGCGTTGGCCGCCATCTCGCAGTACAGCGCGTCACCGCCGCGCGCCACGAGTTCACGCCAATCGGCGCGCACCTTGCCCGGGCCCGCGTTGTACGCCGTGAGTGCCACCGCGACGTGCCCCTCGAAGCGATCGAGCAGTCGTCGAAGGTAGCGTGCCCCGTAGCGCAACCCGAGCGCGGGCTCGAACAGCGTGGAGTCGGCCACGAACCGCTCGCGCGACCAGCGCGCCACGTCGCGCGCGGTCCCCGGCAGCAACTGCGCCAGACCCAACGCCCCGCTGCGCGACACCGCACGCGGGTCGAAGCGACTCTCCTGGCGCACGAGGGCCCACAGCAACGCGGGCTCGATCCCCGACTCGTCGGCCGCGGCGTGGAGTTCGCGCTCGAACGCCGGCGGGAACGCCCACGGCATCCAGTCCCACGCCAACGAGTCCGCGATCGGGGCGAGCAACGCCCGGTCGGCGGCACGCGTGCCGCCCGCGAGGTCGCCGCCCGCGA
>JBEGJG010000162.1:0-5915 GCA_041184705.1 Candidatus Eiseniibacteriota bacterium | reverse complement strand
GTCGCGCCGCGCCGCGGAGGTGCAGCGCCCGGGGATGCGGGCGGGGGCGCTGGCCCCCGAGGGGGATCACTTCACGAGGTCGCCGTTCAGCCTCATCAGTTCGGTCTCGGACAGCTTGGCCCGGTAGCGCGCCGAGAGCAGGCGCTCGGAGGCGGCGAGGTACGAGTTCTGGGCCTCGCGCAACTGCAGACCCGAGAGCGATCCGGCCCGGTAGGCCTCGAGCGCCACGTCGGCGTTCTCACGCGCGACCGCGAGCATGTCGGTCTCCATGCGCACGATGTCGCGGTCCACGGTCCAGCGTCGGCGGGCGACGGCGAGCTGCTGCGCGAAGCGCGCCTCGGCCTCCGAGACCAGCGCGCGCGACGAGGCCGCGTCGAGCCGGGCACGCGAGACCTCGGTGGCGTTCACCCAGCCGTCGAACAGGTTCCACGTCAGCGCCACACGCCCCGTGACCGCTCGGTTCTCGGTCTCGGACACCGCTCCCTCGGGCAGGGACAGGCGCGCGAGCCCGTAGTCGAGCGTGCCCGTCACGCGCGGCAGCGCGCCGGATCGCGCCTCGGCCACGCGGCTGCGGTCGGCGCGCCAACCCGCCCGCGCCAATCGCACGTCGCTGTTGCGATCGCTCAATGCGAGGACCTCGGCGGTGAGGTCGGGGACGTAATCGAACCGGATGCTGTCGGTGGCCTCGAAGGTGCGGAACGAGTCCACGCCCATGTGCAACCGCGCGCGGTCGGAGCGGCGGGCATCGAGATCGACCCGGGCCTGCAGGCCGTCGAGCTTCGAGGCCGCACCGGTCTCGAACCTCGCCTGCGCCAACCGCGCACGCTCGTCGGTCACCGCGATGGCGTCATCGAGCACCTGAACGCCGCGCTGCAGGCGCACCACGTCGAAGTAGGCCGCGATGGTGGAGCCGACCGTGGACTCGACCACGGACCGCAGCCGCTCCCCGGCCGCGTCCTCGGCGCTCGCGAGTCGGGACTTCGCACTGAACATGCGGCCGCCGTCGAACAGCGTCCACGACAGACGCAGCCCCAAGGTGGTCGCGTCGGCGTCGTCGTCCACCGTGGTGACCGTGCCGCCCGACGGCGTGGTGGTGGTTCGGCCCCGCTCGGCGCTGCGCGTCGCGGTGGCGTCCAGCGCGGGCAGGAACCCGGCGTTCCCGAGCGAGTTCTCGTGACCCGCCACCGCGCGATCGTTGCGCGCCACCTGCAGTCGAGCGTTGGCCTTCAGCGCGGCATCGAGCGCCTGCGAGAGCGTGAGCGGCTCGGCCGCTCGGACCGGCATGGCGAGAACCACCAGCGCGAGCACGAACGCCACGCGTGCGAGCCGGCTCATGCCTCGTCCCCCTTCGGCGTGCGACGGGACATGATCGCGTACATGGTCGGGATCACGTAGAGCGTCAGCACGAGGCTGAACAGCAGACCACCGATCACCACCATGCCCATGGGCTTGCGGCTGTTCGCGCCAGCGCCGAGGGCGAGCGCGATGGGCAGCGCGCCGAGCGCGGTCGCGAGCGAGGTCATGAGGATGGGCCGCAGACGGGCCTCGGCGGCCTGCCGGATGGCGGTCATGCGGTCGAGACCACGGTCGCGCAACTGGTTCGCGAACTCGACGATCAGGATGCCGTTCTTCGTCACCAGCCCCACCAGCATGATCATGCCGATCTGACTGAAGATGTTGAGCGTCTGATTGAAGTACCACAGCGTGAGCAGCGCTCCGGCGAGCGCGAGCGGCACGGTGAGCATGATGATGAGCGGGTCCACGAAGCTCTCGAACTGCGCCGCGAGCACCAGGTACACCAGCAGCAACGCGAGCGCGAACGCCCACACGAGGTTCGACGAGGTCTCGGCGAAGTCGCGCGACGGGCCGGTGAGCGCCCAGCGGAACGAGTCGTCGAGCACCTGGTCGTGGATGCGACGCATCTCGGCGATGCCGTCCCCGACCGTGTAACCGGGCGCCAGCCCCGCGCTCACGGTGGCCGACACGTAGCGGTTGTAGTGGAACAACGACGGCGGGTTGCTCGCCTCCTCGGAGCGGATGAGGTTGTCGAGCTGCACGAGCTCCCCGCGCTTGTTGCGCACGAGCACCGACCTGAGGTCCGAGGGGTCGTCGCGGTCCACGCGATTCACCTGCCCGATCACCTGGTACTGCTTGCTGCCCATGTTGAAGTAGCTGAAGCGCTGCCCCGAGTAGGCCAACTGGAGCGTCTGCGCCACGTCCGAGTAGGCCACGCCCAGATCGCCCGCCTTCTCACGGTCCACGCTCACCGAGAACTCGGGCTTGTTGAACTTGAGGTTCGCGTCGGCGTTCACGAGCACCGGGCTCTGCATGGCCTGCTCGAGGAAAAGCGGCAGCTTGGCCTTGAGCGTCTCGAAGTCCGGGGCCTGCAGCACGTACTGCACGGGCTGCCCGAACGAGCCCGGGCCACCGATGGCGATGGTCTGGTCCTGCACCACCGAGGTGCGCGCCTCGGGCATGGCGCGCATGCGCCCCGTCATGTACTCCGCGAGCTGCTGCTGCGTGCGACCCCGCTCGTCGGGCGGGAACAGGATGATGCGCGCGAAGCCGCTGTTGACCGCGCCCGACCCGGTGAAGCCCGGCGAGGTCACGGTGAGCGACGAACGGGCCTCGGGCAGCGAATCGGCGATGAACGATGCGACCCGACGCATGTGCGCGTCGGTGGTCTCGAACGAGGTGCCCTCGGGCGTCGAGACGAGCAGTCGGATGAACGAGCGATCGTCGAGCGGTGCCAACTCGGCGGGCAGGGTGCGGAACAGCACGGCGATCACCAGCGTGCAGGCGACCAGCGCCACGGGGCCCCACACGCGGCGCTCCATGAAGCGCGCGAGGGTCCGCCCGTAGCCCTCCACCATCGCCACGAAGAACGGCTCGGTGCGCTCGTAGAAGCGGCCGTGGCCACGGTTCTTGCGCACGAGGCGCGCGTTCAGCATGGGCGTGAGCGTGAGCGAGACGAACGCCGAGATGAGCACCGCCGAGGCCAGCACGACGCCGAACTCGCGGAACAGGCGGCCGACCACGCCTTCCATGAACACGACCGGCAGGAACACCACCGCCAGAGTGACCGAGGTGGAGACCACCGCGAAGAAGATCTCGCGCGTGCCCTCGATGGACGCCCGCACGGGCTCCATCCCCTGCTCCACCTTCTTGAAGATGTTCTCGGTCACCACGATGCCGTCGTCCACCACGAGTCCGGTGGCGAGCACGATCGCGAGCAGCGTGAGCACGTTGATGGAGTATCCGAGCGCGTACATGACGAAGAACGCGCCGATGAGCGAGACCGGGATGTCGATGAGCGGGCGGAACGCGATGACCCAGTCGCGGAAGAACAGGTAGATGATGAGGACGACGAGGAGCACCGCGATGGCGAGCGTCTCCTCGACCTCCTTGAGCGACTGGCGCACGAAGCGCGTGTTGTCGAACACGAGGTCGAACGTGAATTCCGTGGCGGTCTGCTTCTTCACGTCCTCGAGCCGGCGGTAGAACTCGTCGGCGATCTCGATGTAGTTGGCCCCCGGCTGCGGCACGAGCGCGACCGCGACCATGCCGACGCCGTTGCGTCGCAGGATGGTCTCCTCGACCTCGGGCCCCAATTCGGCACGCCCCACGTCCTGGAAACGCACCACGCGCCCGTCGGACGACTTCAGGATGAGCTGGCTGAAGTCCTCCTCGGTGCGCAGGCGGCCGCTGGTGCGGATGGTGAGCTCGGTGCGGTCGCCCGCGATCTTGCCGGCGGGCAGGTCCACGTTCTCGCGCCGCACCGCCGTGAGCACGTCCATGGGCGTCAGCCCGAACGCGGCAAGCCGCTCAGGCTCCATCCACAGACGCATGGCGTAGCGCTTCTGCCCGTAGATCTGCACGTTGCTCACGCCGGGGATGGTCTGGAACCGCTCCACGAGCACGTTCTCGGCGAACTCGCTCAACTGCAGCACGCTCATGCGCGGGTGATAGACCGACAACGCCAGGATGGCGTCGGAGTTCGCGTCGGACTTGGTGACGGTGGGCAGACCGTCGAGGTCCTGCGGCAGGCTACGGACCGCCTGCGAGACCTTGTCGCGCACGTCGTTGGCAGCGGCCTCGAGGTCGGAGTCGATGTTGAACTCGACGCGGATGTTGCTGGTGCCCTGGTTCGACGACGAGGCGATGGACCGCACGCCCGCGATGCCGTTGATGGCCTTCTCGAGCGGCTCCGTGATCTGCGACTCGATGACGTCGGCGTTCGCACCCGCGTAGCTGGTCCGCACCGTGATGACGGGCGGGTCCACCGAGGGGAACTCGCGCACGCCGAGTGAACGCATGCCGATGAGCCCGAACAGCACGATCGTGAGCGACATCACGATCGCGAGGACCGGGCGGCGGACGCTCAGGGAGGCGAGGGACATGGGGGCGCGGTTCCCGGCGGCCTCAGCCGCCGACCTTCACGTCCACGCGGACGCTGTCCCGGACCTGCAGCAGGCCCGTGGTGATGACGGTGTCGCCGGGCTGGAGCCCCGTGAGCACCTCGACCTCGCGTTCGGTGCGCACGCCGATGGTGATGGGCTGCGAGATCGCGAGCCCACCGCGCACCACGAACACCTTCTTGCCCTTGAGCACGGGCACCACGGCATCGGTCGGCAGCAGGATCGCGTCGCGGTCGCGCGACAGCCCGTACTGCACGCGTGCGAACGCCCCGGGGAACAGGCGCCGGTTGCTGTTCGTGGCGCGAGCGCGGATGCGCACGGTGCGCGTGTCGGCATCGATCTTGGGCTCGATCGCGTACACCACGGCGCGCTGCTCGCCCGCCACGCCCTCGACCGTGAACGTCACCGGGGCCCCCACTCGCACGAGCGGGGCGTACTTCTCGGGCAGCGAGAAGTCGAGCTTCATGGGGTCGAGCTGCTGCACCGACACGATGACGTCGGCACGGTCCACGGTGCTGCCCACGCTGACCTGCCGCAGTCCCACCACGCCCGAGAACGGCGCGCGGATCTCGGTCTTGGCGATGAGTGCCCTCGTGTAGTCGAGGTCGGACTCGGTGGCCACGACCTGATTGACGGCCTCGTCCACCTGCTGCTGGCTCACACCGTTGATCGCGAGCAGTCGCTTCTGACGCTCGGCGTTCTCGCGGTTGAGCTTGAGCACGCTCTCGAGCTTGGCGAGCTGGGCGCGGTAGTCGGCGTCCACCAGCTTCACGAGCAGCGCACCCTTCTCGACGCGCGCCCCTTCGGCGAACGCGATGCTCTGCACCTTGCCGGCGATCTCGGGGTGGAGCACCGCCTCCTCGTTGGCGAGCAGCGTCCCGACGCCTCGCACCTCCTGCTCGAGCGCTCGGCCCGCCACCACCAGCGCGCCCACACGCAGCGCGCGCGGCGGCCCTCCCTTGCCGCCCGGCCCCGCGGGGGACTTCTTGGGACCGGCGAACACGGTGAGCTTGAGCACGACGAGCACCGCGACGAAGGCGAGCAGTGCGAACAGGGGCTTGCGGTTGGGCATGTCGGGGACGGTCCCAGGGGGGCGCGGACCGCACGCGCGGGGTGCACGGGCGGGCTCAGGAGTCTAGCGGGCGGTGTGGGCCCCGCCAAACGCCGGGACCGCACCGGTCAGCCGTGCGGCCGCGTTCAGGCGAACGCCTTGAGCGTCCTCTCGGCGAGGCGGTCGAAGGCGCGCACGCACAGCTCGAGGTGCTCCTCCTTCGTGTCCTCGATCCGGTTGTGGCTGATGCCGTGCAGGCTCTGCACGAACATCATCACGGTCGGCACACCGGCGCGGGCCACCTCGGCCGCGTCGTGCAACGGCCCCGAGGGCAGTCGGTGCACCTTCCCGCAGGTCTCGAGGATGGCCTCCTCGCAGAACCCGAGCAGGCGCGGGTCGAACAGCACGGGCTCGATGCTCCACAACCGCTCCCAACGCACGTCGCA
>JBEGJG010000161.1:0-5215 GCA_041184705.1 Candidatus Eiseniibacteriota bacterium | reverse complement strand
GGGTTCACGGGTTCGGTCGAGACGTGGACCGCGCGTCCCGATCGCCGCTACACGCGCACCGCGCTCGGGCCGTTCGCGCTCGAGGAGGGCACCGAAGGCGTGCGCGCCTGGCGCACCGACCCCACCACGGGTGTGGTGCGCGTGCTCGCCGACCACGACCTCGACGACGCCCTCGCGAGCACGTGGTTCGAACTCGAACGCTGGGCCGAACCCGATCAGGGCGGTGGCCGCGTCACCGTGGTCGCACGCGAGCGCGACGCGCGGGGCGCGATCACCGTGCTCGAGGTGACCCCGCCCGACCTCGCGGGCCGCGGCGCCGCACCGCGTCCGCGCCGACTCGCGTTCCACGACACCGACGGTCTGCCCGTGCGCTCGGTCGCGCGTGACGACCAACGCGAGGTCTCCACCGTGTTCACCGCCCCGCGCCGCGTCGCAGGTCGCGTGCGCAGCGGCACGAGCGAGACCGTCATGGCGGGCATGGCCGCCAACCGCATGCGTGCGACACTCGACAGCGTGGCGGTTTCGCCGTCGCTCACCGGCGTGCGGTTCGCGCTCGACGCGGTGCCCGCCTCCACGAACGACGTGCGCTGGCTCGGACCCGCCGGCGTGGCGCGATTCCCGTGCGACTACCGTGCGCGACACCTGTGGGTGAAGGTCCGCGTCAACGGGGGCGCGCCCGAGGACTTCCTGTTCGACACCGGCGCCAGCGTCACCGTGCTCGACAGCGCGTGGGCCGCCGAGCGAGGCTTGCGCACCGCGGGTCGCATGCAGGCGGCCGGCGCGGGGGCGGCGGGCGGTGCGTCGTTCGCGACGCTCGATTCGCTGCAGTGGACGAACCCCGACGGCCACGGCATCGCGCTCGCCGGGGTGCGCGTGGGCGTGCTCGACGTGAACGGTGCGTTCGCGCCGGTGTTCTGGCGGCGACTGGCGGGTGTGCTCGGCTACGACGTGCTGGGACGGTTCGTGGTGGTGGTGGACTACGACGCTCGGACGATCGAACTGCACGACCCCGCGACGTGGCGACCGTCCACCACCGAGCCCGCGCTGCCCATGGTCATGAACGGCACGGTGCCCGCACTCACGGGCCGACTCGACGGCGAGGCCGAGGGTCTGTTCCGGCTCGACCTCGGCAGCAGTGGCACGGTGGACGTGCACACGCCGTTCGCGCGCGAGCACGGTCTCGAGGGCCGCATGCGACGCACGTTGCGCACCGAGGGCGTGGGCTTCGGTGGCACGTTCAGCAGCGTGGTGGGCCGACTCGCACGTATGGCACTGGGTCCGTACGAATGGGACGACCCCATCGTGTCGCTCGCTGAAGCCGAGGAGGGCGCGTTCGCGAGCGAGGAGTTCGCGGGCAACATCGGCAACCGCGTGCTGGAGCGGTTCCGCGTCACGCTCGACTACGCGGGGCGGCGCGTGTTCCTGGAGCCGGGCCGACGCTACGCCGAGCGCGATCACCTCACGCGAACCGGCGCGCTGTTCGTCCGCACCGACGGGGTGGTGCGCGTGGGCGGCACCCTGCCGGGTTCGGCCGGCGATCGCGCGGGCCTGCTCGCGGGCGACGAGGTGGTGGCGATCGAGGACCGGCCGATCGCGGATTGGGACCTCGGCACGGTGAGCGCGTTGCTCGACGACGGTGAACCGGGTCGCCGGGTGGCGATCACGGTGCGCCGCGGCGGCCGCGAGCGCGTGGTGCGCGTCCGACTGGCCGACGTCCTGCCCTGACCTCGCGCGCGGGGCGCACCCCGCCGCATCGTCATCTCCGGGCTCGCTCGGAGCGGCACCGCACCGCGTCCGTCGTTCGCGTCCCTCGGTGCCGGACTCCGTTCTTCCGCGCACGCACCCCGAGCGCGTAGACTCCGCGCTCCCGTCCCGAGGTCGCCCCGGAGAGTCCATGTCCCTCGTCGCCGTCCGTCGTCCCCTGCGTCACGCCCGCCTGCTCGCGATCCTCGTGCTCGTGCTGGCGGCTGTGGTGCTGGGTGCGTGTTCCAAGCAGACGGCCGTGGTCGCGCTCATGCCCAACGCGCGCCCGACCCTCGAGGTGACGCAGGCGCCGGTGAGCGCGACGCAGCCGTTCTTCTACGGCTACGAGTTGCGCTGGGCGGGGTTCGACACCGATGGCCGCATCGAGCACTTCCGTTACGCCATCGACCCGCCCTCGGGACCCGCGGCCGAGACCACGTGGGTGCGGACGACCGACAACCGCCGCTCGTTCCTGTTCCGTTCCGACCGCGTGGACACGCTCACCGACCAGACGGCCGAGGGCTACCACACCATCGTGCTGCAGGCGGTGGACGACCGCGGTGCGGCTTCAGCCCCGGTGGCGGTGTCCATGACGTCGTTCACGATCGCGCCGACCGTGCAGATCGTGAACCCGGTCCCCAACCACCTGTTCAGCCCCACGTTCGGACCGTCGTTCCGGATCGGTTGGACGGGCGTCGATCCCGACGGTCGCACCACCTCGCGCCCGGTGCGCTACAAGTGGAAGGTGTTCGTCGAGGGCAGTCCCGAGTTCGACTTCACCACGCTGCTCGTGAACCCGGATTCGCTGCGACGGCGCTACGCGCCGGACTTCGAGGGATGGGAGTCGGTCGGCGCCGACACGACCGCCGTGGACATCCGCAACCTCACGCCCAACCGCCGCTACGTGTTCGCCGTCGTCGCGTTCGACGAGGTCGGGGCCTACTCGCCGGTCATGAACCTCGACGTGAACATGCTGTTCTTCAACGTCAGCTACGCCGGTCTGCTCGGGCCGCGCTTCACGGTCTACAACGAGAGCTTCTTCTACGCTTACCCGAGCGGTGTGTTCGCGCCGTTCGATCCCGCGACCCACATCCGCACCGAGGTCGCGGCCGGCGTGCCGTTGCGATTCAACTGGTACGCGAGCACCGGCACGGGATCGTTCGTCGCCGGCTACCGCTGGATGGTGGACGGCAGCGTGAGCGATGACACACCGCGCGCCGACGAGGAGCGCGACCAATCGCGCTGGAGCCGTCTGTCGCCACTGCTCACCTCGATCGAGTTGGCCCCCATCGTGCCGACCGGCAACAACGAGACGCACGCGCTCTACATCGAGGCCGTGGACAACAACGGCCTGCGCAGCATCGCGGTCGTCATGTTCACGGTCGTGAAGGCGGTGTTCGACCGGCCCCTGCTGTTCGTGGACGACACACGGCTGTTGCCGGATCGCACCGGTACGGCCGGTTGCGTCGCCGCCCCGCGCGGCGTGTGGCCCACCGCGGCCGAACTCGACACGTTCCTGTTCGCGCGTGGCGGCGTGCCGTGGCGTTGTTACCCCGCGAACACCGTGTCGCCGGTCGGCATCTTCCAGGGCTACGACTACGACACGCTCTCGACGCGTTTCCTGCCCCTCGGCGTGCTCTCGCTCCAGACGCTGAGCCGTTACCGCAACGTGGTCTGGTACACCGACAACAAGTCGGCGCTCATGAACAACGACATCACCTCGGCCTCCGATCCCATGTCGCAGTTGCGCTACCTGTCCTCACCGGGTCGCAGCAACCCGCTGGGCACCTGGACGCAGCAGGGCGGCCAGTTGTGGATGTTCGGCGGCGGCACGGCGAGCGCGCTCCAGCGCAACTGGGAGAAGTCGGGCACCGCGGCCGACGTGTTCTCCAACGCCGACGGTGAGCTGGTTCCGGGCCGTTTCATGTACGACGTCATGGGGTGGCGCAGCGAGATCACGGCCAAGTCCATCGCACAGGCCCGCAAGCCCGCGCGCATCGGCGTGCCGGGTCGGCTCCCCGCGCTCGACGCGTTGCCCTCGTACCTGTTCGAGAAGTCCCCGGCCACCGATCCGATCGCGACCTACGCGCCCAACCGCACCGGCACGAGCGACTTCTATCAGGGGGCGCACGTGGCCGAGGGCCTCATCAAGCCCAACGACGTGTTCGGCGACACCGATCCCGACCCGAGCGTGGTGCGCAACGAGGCGGTGCTCGACACGTTGTACGAGTCGGTGGGCGGTCAGATGGGCGCCAACCGTCCCATCATGACGGTCATGCACGCCTCGAACGGGCGGAAGCACGTGTTCGCGGGTTTCCAGTTGTGGTACTGGCGCCGCGAGCAGCAGATCGCCATCGCCGACTGGGTGCTGCAGCGGCTGTGGGGTCTGCCGCGCGCTCCCGTGCCGCGCTGACGCGCACCGAGGACGAAGGACGCGGGGACCCTTCAGCGGCCCGCACGACCGGTCGGTTCGCGATCCCGGCCTCGCCGCGCGACGGCGCGGTGCGCGTCAGCGGGCGAGGGCGCGGCCCTCGAAGGCCTCGAGGCGGGCGCGCCACTCGGGCGGGCACGGGATGCTCGCCTTGGTGCCGTAGTCGTAGAACACCTGCACGGTGCGCGCCTCGACCACCGTGCGCTCGCTCGTGCGCTCGCGGATGAGGTAGTCGAACCCGAACGACTTGCCGCCCACGAACGAGCAGCGGATGCACAGCTCCAGCGTCTCGTGCATGAGCGCCTCGGAGCGGAAGTCGATGTCCACGTGCGCGAGGATGAACGGCACCACGCGGTAGTTGTCGTCCGCCGTGAGCGCGCGCCAGTACTCCTGACGCGCGACCTCGAGATAGGTGACGTACACGGCGTTGTTCACGTGGCCCATCGCGTCGGTGTCGCGGAAACGCGGGCGCAGCGGGGCGACGACGGTCCACGGGGCGGGCTTCGACAAGGTTCCTCCGGATCCTAGAAGGCGTTCATGGGCATGACGAACGGTGCCCGCGCGTGGAACCAGTCGTCCACCAGCGCGGCGGCGCCGCGTTGGTCCTCGAGCAGGCCGTGCTCGGCCGCCGCGGTGGCACGCACCGCGCCCGAGGCCAGCAGCGCCAGCGTCTCGGCGCTCGTCACCAGTCGCGGGCGGGGATCGCGTCGCACCGCCGCACGCGCGGTCTCGGCGCGCACGGTGAGCGCACCGTCACGCGCCGTGACGCGCCAGACGCGCTCGTTCATCGTGAGCACGCCATCGTGAACCTCGATCGCGACCTCGCCGCGCGCATGCGGCGACACCGGCAGCGCCTCGAGCGCGCCTTTCACGTCCACGACGCGCAGCATCGCGCCGTAGCCGAGGTGCCCGGTCGAACGCGTCACGCCCAGTTTGAGTTCACCCCGCAGGTTGGCGGCGTCGCCGAGCGTGGCGGGCCACGGTGAATCGGCGGGCGTGCTCATGACGACCTCGACCGCCTGGTCGCGCAGCCCGTGCAGG
>JBEGJG010000160.1:0-5224 GCA_041184705.1 Candidatus Eiseniibacteriota bacterium | reverse complement strand
GCGGTTCCCTCGCGCTCGCGGCGGGCACCCGACTGCACGCGCGCAACCTGGCGCTGCTGGGCGCGCTCGGCGTGAGCGCACCGCTCGTGGGGCCCCGCCCGCGCGTCGCGGTGCTCTCGACCGGCGACGAGTTGCTCGACCTCGATGCCCCGCTGCGACCCGGTGCGGTGCGCGACTCGAACGGCCCCATGCTCGCGCAACTCGTCGCCGGTCGAGAGCACCGCGACGCGCGGGCGGGGCCCCACCAGCGGTGTGCTCACACCGAGCGCGCCCAGCAGCGCCAGGTTGCGCGCGTGCAGTCGGGTGCCCGCCGCGAGCGCGAGAGAACCGCGTGCGAGGTCGGCTCCCGCATCGCGCAGGTGGTCGCCCGGTGACGCGGGGCGTCGCACCACGCAGCGCTCGTCGGTCCCCGCACCCATGCGCTCGGCGTCCTCGAACGGCACCATCGCGTCGGCGCCCGGCGGGACCGGCGCACCGGTCATGATGCGGGCGGCCTCGCCGGGCCCGAGTGCGCGCGTGGCCGCGGTGCCCGCGGGCAGCACGCTCACGACGCGCAGGGTGACGGCGGCGTCGGCGCTCGCTCGTGCGAGGTCGGCGCTGCGCACCGCGAACCCGTCCATCGCGCTGTTGCGGAACGCGGGCAGGTCGTGCGGGGCGATCACGTCCTCGCGCAGCGCGCGTCCGACCGCATCGCGCAACGGGACGCGCTCGGGCGTCATCATTCGCGCACGCGCGGCGTCGAGCACGTGCGCACGCGCCTCGGCGAGCGTGAGCAGGCGCGGGGCCCGGCTCATGCGCGGCGGGTGCGGGAACGGGGTGTGCGCGTGCGCTTCGAGCGCGGACGCGGCGTGGCCGTGCGCACGGAGCGCGTGTTCGCCGAGCGGCCGTTCTCGGAGCGCACCCACGTGCCGCTGCGGCCGCCCCGCTTCTCCCACAACGCGACGTCGCCGATCGTGAGCGTGCGGTCGGCGGCCTTGAGCATGTCCACCAACGTGAGCGCCGCCGCGGCGACCGCGGTGAGCGCTTCCATCTCGACCCCGGTCCGACCGGTCGTGCGCACGCGGCACTCGATGAGCACCGACGCGGGACGGGCGGCGAACGCGAACACCACGTCCACGCCCTCGACGCGCAGGGGGTGCGCGAGCGGGATCCACTCGCCGGTGCGCTTGGCGGCGTTGACCGCCGCGAGATGGGCGGTGGTGAGCACGTCGCCCTTGGCCGCACGACCCGAACGCAACAGGCGCAGCGTGGCGGGCAGCATCGTGACCCGGCCGCGGGCGACCGCTTCGCGCGCGGTCTCGGGCTTGGGGCTCACGTCCACCATGCGGACGCGGCCGCGCGCGTCGAGATGCGAGAGAGGGCTCATGGCGCGAGCATAGGAACGCCCGTCCCGCGCGGCAACCGTCGCGCGCCGCCGAGGTCGTCCCCTATAGTCCCGTCATGCCCGCTCCGTCCTCCGACCGGGTGCGCCGCCCGGCGTCGCCCCGTCCTGCCGATCCGCTCGCCTCGTCCCGTGCCACCGCGCTCGTGGTCGCCGCGCTGGTCGCGACCGTCGCCGCCGTGCTGGCGCCCGTGCTGGGCGCGCGCGCGATCGGGCTCGACGATCCCCAGATCGTGGTCGCGAACCCGCTCGTGCGCGCACCGGGGTGGGAGGGCGTGGGCCGCGCGTTCGCCGAGGTGCTGCGCCCCTCGAGCATGGACGCGTACTACATGCCGCTCTCCATGGCGTCGCTCGCGCTCGATGCCGTGTGGGGAGGGTCGGCCTCGAACCTCGTGCCGTTCCACGTCACGAACCTCGTGCTGCACCTGGTCGCCACCGTGCTCGCGTTCGTGGTGCTGCGTCGCCTCGTGGGTTCCACCGCCGCCGCGGCGCTGGCCGCACTGGTGTACGGCGTCCATCCGGTGATGGTCGAGGCGGTGGCCTCGGCCGGCGAGCGCAAGACCGTGCTGTCCACCGCGCTCGCGTTCGCGTGCCTCGTGGCGCACGGCCGCGTGCTCGACGGTGGCGGTTCGCGCGCGCGGATCGCGTCGGTGGCGTTGTTCGCGCTCGCGCTGCTCGCGAAGCCCTCGGTGCTCACGCTGCCGCTCGTGCTCGTGCTGCTGGGCCCGGGCCCGTGGTCCGCCCGCGCCAAGTGGGTGGAGGTCGCGCCGCATCTCGCGCTGGCGGTGGCGTCGGCGTTCATCTCCAGTGCCTCGGTGCGCGCGACGTGGGAGTTCGTCGCGCCCCCGCCGCTCGATCCCGCCGACCTCGTCCTCAAGGCGCTGTGGTTGCCCGCCCACTACGCAGGGCTGTGGCTGTGGTCCGCGCGCACGAGCACCGTGCACCAGCCGCCGTCGCCCTTCGAGCTCTCGAACCCCGTGGTGCTGGTGGGCGTGGCGATCACGTGCGTGCTCGCCGTATCCGCCTGGACGATGCGTCGTCGCGCGCCGCTCGCGGTGCTGGGCCTGCTGGCGTTCGCACTGCTCCTGTTGCCCACCTACGGCATCCTGCGCTTCAGCCCCACGATCTCGTACGAGCGCTACCTGCATCTGCCGGCGATCGGGTTCGCGCTCGTGATCGCGGCCGCGCTCGCCTCTGCGCTGCGTCGCGGACACCTCGTGCTCGCGGTCGGCGTCGCGCTCGTCGGGGTGGCGGGGCTGGCCGTGGGCGCGCGCCGTGCGCTGGAGCCGTGGCGCGATTCGGTGGCGCTGTGGACGCGCGCGGTCGAGGTCGCGCCCGGCATGGCCGCGTCGCACAACGGTCTGGGCGCCACGCTGAGCGACGCGGGCGACGACGCGGGGGCGGAGCCGCGGTTCGAGCGCGCGGTCGCGGTGGACCCCGGGTACGGCGACGGGTACTACAACCTCGGTCGCGTGCGCGTGCGGTTGGGGCGGCCCGCCGAGGCGCTCGAGTCGCTCGAGCGCGCGGCCGCGCTGATGCCCGGGTCCGAGGCCGTCGCGCTCCAGCGCGGTCTGGCGTTCAACATGCTCGGGCGTCCGGTCGAGGCCGAGCGCGAGCTGCGGCGCGCACTCACGCTGCGGCCCGACTACGCTCTGGCGTGGGGGCCGCTCGGGGTGGCGCGCACGCTGCAGGGCGACGCCGAGGGCGGGCTCGAGGCGCTGCGGCGTGCGGCCGACGCCACAGGGGAGCCCGGCACGCGCGTCATGCTGGCGGCCGCGCTCATCGCGCACCACGGCCCCGATGCCGAGTCGGTCGCGTTGCTCGAACGCGCGATCGCCGACCAGCCCGACCTGGTGCCGGCGCTCAACGAGCTCGCATGGGTGCGCGCGACCGCATCCGATCCCGCGTGGCGCGACGGCGCGCAGGCGCTCGCCTACTCGGAGCGTGCGCTCGCCGCGGTGGGAGGGGCCGACCCGGGCGTGCTCGACACGCGTGCGGCCGCCGAGGCCGCTGCGGGGCGCTATGCCGACGCGGTGTCCACCGCGCGTCGTGCGCTCGACGGTGCGCGCGCGGCCGGGGACTCGGCGCTGGTGGTCGCGATCGAGTCCCGCCTCGCGGCGTATCGGCGCGGCGAATCGTGGCGCGAGGCACCGCGCCGTCGTTGACCGCGCGCCTCGCGCGCCCGTAGAGTCCGCGCCGGAGCATGCGCTCCACACCATGGCCCCTCACCGCCGACTCCCCATCTCCGCTCGCCACGCGTTCGCGCTGGCGTTCGACCTCGCGGTCCGCCGCGACCCGCGCCAGTCGTTGCTGGTGCCGGTGCTCCTGCATGCCCCGTGGTTGGTCGCGACGGCGATGCTGCGCTTCCCCGAGGACCCCTCGGGCTACACGCTCCCGCTCGTGGCCGTGCAACTGGGGCTCGCTCTGGGCGAGACGCTGACGTGGCTCACCATCGGCGGCATGCTGCGTTTCCGTGCGCGCTCGGTGTTCAACACGCCCGCGGGTCGCGCACCCGCCCCGCTCGGCGAGTGCTACTCGCGCGGTTTCCGGCGCGCGTTCTGGCTGTACGCCACCGAGCTCGTGCGCTACCTCGTCATCTCGCTCGGGTTCCTGTTCCTGTTCTTCCCGGGTGTCTGGATCGCGTTCCGTCTGTCCATGGCGACCGAGGCCGTGGTGCTGCGCGAGCGCAACACCGCGCGCGCCCTCGCCTACTCGTTCAAGGTCACCGACGGCCGACTCGAGCGTTGGCTCGAGATGATCGTGGGCTCGGTCGCGTTGCTGCTCGCGGTGCCCATGCTGTGCGCGGTCGGGTTCCTCATGACGCCCGACACCCAGTGGTCCACGTGGGTGTCGTTGAGCCTGCTGTTGAGCGTGCCCGCCATGTCGGTGGTGCAGTACGCGTGGACGTTCTTCTTCCTGCGGCTCGAGGAGATCGACCTGCCCCGACTGGTGGACCTGCCGAGCCCGGTGCCGTTCCCCGCCGCCGCCGAGCGTCACGACCACGAGGACCCCGCGGCCCCCGAGCCGTCGGGCGACCCCGTCGGGGAGCGCTCGATGTCGCCGCGCCTCACCGTGGTCGAGGGCACCGGCAAGCGGCCCGAGGACGGACGCTGAAGCCCGACGAGCAGAGCCCGCACAACGGGCCGCTCGGCAACGGGTTGCGGGGTTCCTCGAAGGTGTCGCCGTAGCCTCGCGGCCAGCCGTTTGAGGTCGCCCCGTGGGCGTGTCATCTTGAAACGGTGAGCCCACGCCCCCAGACCCCGATCGAGGCCCGTCCGTGACCGCCCCGCGCACGGGTGCCGAGCCGCGCGCCACGGCCCGCGGCGCACGCCGCGCTCCCGCCGAGGTGACGCTGTCACCCATCGTGGGCGCGAGTGGTCGCATGCAGCGCCTGCTCAAGTTGGTGGCGCGCGTCGCCCCGACCGACAGCACGGTGCTGTTGCTGGGCGAGAGCGGCACCGGCAAGGAGCTCGTGGCGCGCTCGCTGCACGTGCTCTCGAAGCGGGCCACCGGACCGTTCGTGCCGGTCAACGTCGGCGCGCTGCCCGAGTCGCTCATCGAGAGCGAGCTGTTCGGCTATGCGAAGGGCGCGTTCACCGGGGCCGGCACCGACCGACCGGGACTGGTCGAGGAGGCGCACGGCGGCACGCTGTTCCTCGACGAGATCGGCGACATGCCCCTCGGTACGCAGGTGAAGCTGCTGCGCACGCTCGAGAACAACGAGGTGCGCCGTCTCGGTGAGAACACCCCGCGCCTGGTGGACGTGCGCGTGGTGGCCGCGACCCATCGCGACCTGCAGGCCCTGGTGGCCGACGGACGTTTCCGCGGCGACCTGTACTACCG
>JBEGJG010000159.1:6536-10154 GCA_041184705.1 Candidatus Eiseniibacteriota bacterium | reverse complement strand
CCGTCGGCGTAGCGGAACGTGCGAGCGGGCGCGCTCGGGTCGTCGCCGTCCTCGGGCTGCAGCGGGAACGCCTCGGACAGGCGCTCGAGCACCTCGGACGAGGGCACGAGGCGTGACCGGTCCCAGCGGCGTTCGGCATCGAGCGGCATCCACTCGATGAAGCGCAGCTCGTGGCCGTGCGTGCGGGCCCAATGGGCGAGCGGCACGATCTCGTCGTCGTTGTGCCCGCGCATGAGCACCGCGTTCACCTTGATGGGCGCGTAGCCCTGCGCACGCGCGGCCTCGATGCCGCGCAGCACGTCGTCGAGTCGGTCGCGGCGCGTCAGTTCCCGGAAGCGGTCGTGCCGCAGCGTGTCGAGCGAGACGTTGAGTCGGCGCAGTCCGGCCGCGCGCAGTGCATCGCCCATCTCGGGAAGGCGCAGACCGTTCGTGGTGAGCGCCAGGTCCAGGTCGGGCGCCAGCTCGGCGAGCATGCGCACCAGCACGGGCAGGTCGGCTCGCACCGTGGGCTCGCCGCCGGTGAGCCGGATGCCGTGCACGCCGCACTCCACGCACACGCGCGCGACGCGGGCCAGCTCCTCGTACGTGAGCAGGTCGGCCTTCGGCAGCCACGGCATACCCTCGGCCGGCATGCAGTACACGCACCGCAGGTTGCAGCGGTCGGTGACCGAGAGTCGGAGGTCCCGGACGGTGCGGCCGTGGCGATCGGTGAGCGGGGCGCGAAGGGGCATGGGGTCTCGAAGGGGACGGGACGCGGACGAGGCCACAGTCTAGGGCGCGGTTCGGGGCAGCGTCCACGGGCATGCGGGGCGCCTGCACGCGGGGCCGGGCGTGCGCTATAGTCCGCGACGCGCCGGAACCCCGGCGCGGGTGGCGCGCCGCAGGCGTGGCCCGCCCGTCGCGAACCGCGAGGATGCCGTCATGCCGTTGTGCGTCTACCTGTGCTACACGCCGGGTTGCAACACCAAGATGGACCGCTGGATGCCCACCGCCGAGGAGGGCGCCGCGGCCGAGTTCGAGTGCCCGCGCTGCGGTGTGGTCATGCAGTGCGCGTGGACCGGCTCGCAGATGAAGACGCCCAACCTGAAGGACGCGGGCGAGTTCAAGAACGCCAAGGCGCGCTGACGCGCCTGCGAGGTGTGCTCAGGCCCCCGGCGGCGGGCCGAGCATGAGGTCGAGCGCCGACAGTCGGCTCTCCACGTACGCGCGGTCCACCGCATCGGGCCGCATCGCGAGGTAGGCGGTGAGCGACTCCTGCGCCTCGCGATAGCGATCGAGCCGGTAGAGCAGCAGGCCGTGGTCGCGGAC
The DNA here is from genome assembly GCA_041184705.1 of Candidatus Eiseniibacteriota bacterium. Classification (GTDB taxonomy): domain Bacteria; phylum Eisenbacteria; class RBG-16-71-46; order RBG-16-71-46; family RBG-16-71-46; genus JAIOPA01. The sequence continues at coordinate 8,846 of JBEGJG010000159.1, read as the reverse complement.
CTCGGCGGCGTCCTCGGGGTGCAACGCGAGCACCCGTTCCACCGCCGACAACGCCCCGCGCTCGTCGCCCGCCTTGAGGCACGCGACCTTCCGGTTGTAGAGCAGGCGCGCGATCATGCCGCGCTTGCCCAGCGAACGGATCATGCCGGGTTCGTACGAGGCCATGCCGCCCGAGCCGAGTCGGATGAGGCGGCGGCAGTCGTCCTCGGTGACCGACGCGCCGTGGTCGTACGGGTCGAGCAGCAGGTCGCCGGGCTCGCCGGTGAGGCGCACGAGGAAGTGGCCGGGGAATCCCACGCCCTCGAACGGCATGCCGAGCCGCCAGCCGATCTCCATGAACAGGATCGAGAGCGTGAGCGGGATGCCGAGGCGGCGGCGCATGACCTCGTGCAGCGAGGAGTTGACCGGGCTGTAGTAGTCGCGCACGTCGCCCTTGAACCCGAGCTCCTCGAACATGAAGTTGCGCAGGCGCGCGAGTCGCTGCAGGTTGTTCCACTCCGGGTCGAGCCGTTCGGACAGCGTGGCGGCCCAGCGGTCGAGCAGCGCGAGATCGGCCTCGAGATCGATCGTGGGGTCGTCCTCGGCGGCCACGAGCAGCGCGGCGTGCGCGAGGTCGATCGCCGCCTCGGGGCGGCGCATCATCTCGAGGAAACGGGTGCGGACGGAGGTGGGATCGGTCATGGCATCACCGTCGGGGCGTGAGGAGGGCGAGGTGCGCGACGTGGCGGGTCTGCGGCGCGCGCTGCTCGCATGGTACCGCCGCGAGCGGCGGGACATGCCCTGGCGCGAGACGCGCGACCCGTACCGCATCTGGGTGTCCGAGATCATGCTGCAGCAGACGCAGGTGGTGACCGCCACACCCTACTACCTGCGCTTCGTGGAGCGGTTCCCCGACGTGGCCGCGCTGGCGCGCGCCCCGCTCGACCGCGTGCTGGCCGCGTGGGCGGGACTCGGCTACTACCGGCGCGCCCGTCTGTTGCACGAGGCCGCGCGGGTCGTGGTGCGCGAGCACGCCGGGCGCGTGCCCGACGAGGCCGAGGCGTTCGGGGCCCTGCCCGGGGTGGGCCGCTACACGATGGGTGCGGTGCTCAGTATGGGTTTCGGTCGCTCCCTGCCGGTCCTCGATGGGAACGTGGCGCGGGTGTTCGCGCGCTGGACCGCACGGCCCCTCGTGGTGAAGCGCCCCGCCGACGCCAAGGTGTTGTGGGCCATGGCCGAGCGACTGGTGCCGCACGGCCGCGGGGCGTCGCCGGGGGACTGGAACCAGGCGCTCATGGAACTCGGCGCGACCGTCTGCACCCCGCGTTCCCCGCGCTGCGACCGCTGTCCGGTGAGCCGGTGGTGCGCCGCGCGTGCCGCGGGGTCGCAGGAGGAATTGCCGCCGCCGGCCGACCGACGCGCCACGGTGCGCGTGCGCCGCGCCCTCGCCCGGGTGCGCGCCGGGGACCGCGTGCTGCTCGTGCGTGCGCGCGGCGCGCACCTCGACGGTCTGTGGGAGCCGCTGAGCGTGGACCTGTCGCGCGGGGACGACGCGGCGACGCGGCTCGGCGAGTCCCTCGCCGCGCTGGGCGTGCGCGTGCGGCTGCGCGCCACGCGCGAGCGGTTCGAGCACACCATCACGCACCACGCGATCACCGCACGGGTGTGGGACGGCGAGGTCGAGGGCCGTGCCCCGCGTCTGCCCGCGCACGCGCGCTGGGTCGCGGCCGACGGGGGTGGGCTCGCGCTCGGTGCGCTCGCCCGCCGCGTGCTTGCGGCCGCGCCTCCCGCTCGTCGCCGCCGCTAGCCAGCATGCGAAGGCGCCCGCGTGCGTGGGCACGCGGGCGCCTTCGGTGCGACGGGCTCAGACCAACTTGGCCGTGAGCGTGATGTTGGTGCCGAGCAGGCGCGAGATCGGGCAACCCGCCTTGGCTCCCGCGGCGATCGCCTGGAAGCGCTCGTCGTCGATGCCGGGCACCGAGCCTTCGAGCTCGAGCGCCGAGGTGCTCACCGTGGGCTTGCCGTCCACCGGCTCGAGCGTGACGGTCGCACGCGCCGACAGGCGGGTCGGCGTGAAGCCGGCCTTGCCCAGCTCGGCCGAGGTCGCCATCGCGTAGCAGGCCGCGTGCGCAGCGGCGATCAGCTCCTCGGGCGTGGTGCCGGTGCCCTGGCCCTCGAACCGCTTCGCGAACGTGTAGGCCTGGGCGTCGAACGCGCCCGAGGCGGCGCTCACCTGACCCTTGCCTTCCTTGAGGCTGCCTTCCCAGACGGCCGACGCGGTGCTCTTGATCGCCATGGTGCGGACTCTCCGTATGTGGTGCGGGTGGGGGG
>JBEGJG010000159.1:0-6526 GCA_041184705.1 Candidatus Eiseniibacteriota bacterium | reverse complement strand
ATGGTGATGGGGGGGTACGGACGCGGCATCGTAGCGCGGTTCGGCCGCGGATGCCCGTGATGCGTCCCCGCGCGCGTCGGGTTCGATGCGCGCGGGGACGCCGGGATTCAGGCGTCGGTGGCGCCGAGCCCGGGGTTCGACGTGCCCGCGGCCAGACCGGGCGCGGGCGGTACGGCCGGCGTCGCGCGCTCGGTGACGGGACGGGCGGGGACCTCGGTGCGGTGCCCGTGCGGGGCGTCGGCGGGCTTGCCGAACCAGCGCGTCGCCCACACGCCGCACCACGCCCCGAAGTCGTCGAGCCACGTGTACACGACCGGCACCACGATGAGCGTGAGCAGCGTGCTCGTGATGAGCCCGCCGATCACCGCGTGCGCCATGGGGGCGCGGAACTCCGAGCCCGCGCCCAGCGCGAGCGCGGTCGGCAGCATGCCGAAGATCATGGCGAGCGTGGTCATGAGGATGGGGCGCAGACGCATCTCGCCCGCGTCCACCAGCGCGTCCTCGCGGTTGCGACCCTGCTCGCGCGCCTGGTTCGCGAAGTCCACCAGCAGGATGGCGTTCTTCGTCACCAGACCCATCAACATGATGATGCCGATCATGCTCATGATGTTGAGCGACCCGCGCGTGAGCGCGAGCGCGCTCATGACGCCCACGAGCGAGAGCGGCAGCGACAGCATGACGGCCAGCGGCGTGAGGAAGCTGCCGAACTGGCTGGCGAGGATGATGAAGAGGAAAACCACCGCCATGGTGAGCGACTCCGACATGTAGCCCACCGTCTCGGCGAAGTCGGCCTGCTCGCCACCGAAGTCGAAGCTGTAGCCGGGCGGCAGCTCGACCTTGGCGAGCCGGCTCTGGATCTCGTTCGTCACGTCGGTGAGCGGACGGCCCTGGTAGTTGCCCTCGATCGTCACGACGCGCTCGAGGCGCTGGCGGTCGATCTGCGCCGGGGCGCCGTCGGCGCGCAGGCGCGCCACCTGCGACAACGGCACCATGACCGCGCTGCCGGTGGCCGGGTCCACCTGCGAGGTGGCGACGGGCGTGCGCAGCAGGTCGGTGCGCGACTCACGGTACTCGGGGGCCATGCGCACCACGACGTCGTGCGACAGCCCCGCCGGATCCTCCCAGTCGCCCGCGGTCTCACCCGAGAGCACGGGGCGCAGCGTGGCGCCGACCTGACCCACCGACAGTCCGACCTGCGCGGCGAGGTCGCGGTCCACGTCCACCAGCAGTTCGGGCTTGCGACCGTCGAGCGACGACTGCAGCTCGACGAGCCCCGGCACGTCGCGGATGGCGGCGAGTGTCGCCTCGGAGAGGCGTTGCAGCGTCGGCAGGTCGGGGCCGTTCAGGTTGAGCACGATGGGCGCGGTCGCCCCGCCCACGGCACCGGCATCGAGGATGCGCGCGTTGGCGCCGCTGAAGCGCGGCAGACCCTTGCGCAGCTCGGCCTCGAACGCCTGCTGGGACAGGTCGCGGTCGTGTCGCGGCTTGAGCTTCACGTACAGCGTGCCGCGGTTGACCTCGCGGTTGTGCGCGTCGCCACCGATCGTGAGGTAGGTGTGCATGACCTCGGGCCGCTGCCCCAGCCAGCGCGCGATCTCGAGCCCCTTCTGGCGCGTGTACTCCATGGACGAGCCCACGGGGGCCTCGAACGAGACGTAGGTCTCCTCGTCGTCGGAGCGCGGCATGAACTCGCCGCCCACCAGGCCCACCGCCGGCATGGCGAGGGCGATCACGAACGAGGCGGTGGCGATCGCCATGGTGAGACCGCGGTGCGCGAGCGCCCAGCGGATCACGCCGCGGTAGCGGCGACCCAGTGCCTCGAACGAGTCGTTGAAGCGGCGCAGCGCCTTGCCGACCGGTCCCTTGGGCGGTCCGCCCTCGGCCTGCGGGTCGTACCAGCGCGCCGAGAGCATCGGGTCGAGCGTGAACGACACGAACAGCGACACGGTGACCGCGAACGCCACCACGATGCCGAACTGGAAGAAGAACCGACCCACGATGCCGCCCATGAACGCGACCGGCACGAACACCGCGAGGATCGACAGCGTGGTCGCGAGCACGGCGGGCCCGATCTCGGCCGTGCCCTTGCGCGCGGCCTCGAAGTGGTCCTCGCCGCGTTCGACGTGACGCACGATGTTCTCGCGCACCACGATGGCGTCGTCGATCAGGATGCCGATCACGAGCGACAGCGCCATGAGCGTCATGGTGTTGAGCGTGAACCCGAACATGTAGAACGCGAGGAACGCCGAGATCACCGAGACCGGCAGGGTGAGGCCGGTGATGACGGTCGAGCGCCATGAGTTCAGGAACACGAACACGATGAGCACGGTGAGCAGCGCGCCTTCGAACAGCGTGCGCTGCACGTCCTCGACCGAGTGCCGGATCCACTCCGAGTTGTCCTGGATGACCTCCATGCCCACGCCGTTCGGCAGCGTGCGGTTGAGGTCCTCGACCGTGGCCTTGACCGCGTCGGCGATGTCCACCGTGTTGCCGCCCGAGACCTTGCGGATCTCGAGCGCGACCGCGCGCTCGCCGTTCACGAACGCGGCGTCGCGCTCCTCCTTCTGGGCGTCCTCGATGCGCGCGACCTGCGACAGGCGCACGCTGGCCCCACCGCGAACGCCCACGATGACGTCGCCGAACTGGCGCGGCTCCACGACGCGGCCCTTCACGCGCACGAGGTTCTCGGACGCGCCGCGCTGCACGCGGCCCGCGGGCACGTCGGTGTTCTCGCGCCGCAGCGCGGCCACCACCATGTCGGGCGAGATGCCGAGCGCGTCCATGCGGTCGGGCAGCAGCAGCACGTGGATCTCGCGCCGCACGCCGCCGGCCACCGTGACGCTGCCGACGCCCGAGATGTTCTGCAGGCGGCGGGTGACGTCCTCCTCGGCGAGTTCGGTGAGGTCGCGCAGCGACTGGCGCTCACCGCGCAGCGAGAAGGTCAGGATGGGCTGCGCGCCGGGATCGAAGCGCGCGATGACGGGTGGGTCGATGTCGCGCGGCAGGTCCTGCCGGATGGCGTCGATCTTGGCGCGCACGTCGGCGGTCGCGTCCATGATGCGCGTCTGCAACCGGAACTCGACCAGCACCTGCGAGTAACCCTCGTTCGAGTACGAGGTCACCTTCTTCACGCCCTCGACCGAGTTGATCGCGCGTTCGATGCGCTTGGTGACCTCGCGCTCCACGGCCTCGGGCGAGGCGCCCGGGTAGCTGGTCGTGATGTTGACGAACGGGAAGTCCACCTTGGGGAACAGGTCCACGCCGAGCCGCCGGTACGAGAACATCCCGAGCGCGACGAGGCTCAGGATCATCATCGTGGCCAGCACCGGCCGCTTGATGGAGAGGTCCGAGAGGAACATCGGCTCAGCGCTCCTTCCCGGTGACGCGTGCGGGACGACCCTCGACGAAGCCCTCGATCGGACCCGTCACCGCGCGCTCGCCCTCGGCGACACCCGACAGCGCCTCGACGAGGTCGCGCGCCTCGTCGCGCAGTCCCGCGCGCACCGTGCGGCGCGTCAGGCGGCCGTCGGCCAGCACCCAGACGTGCGTGGAGTCGTCGTCGCGCCGGAACGCGGCGGCCGGCAGTGCGAGCGCGCGGCGCACCTCGCGCGTGACCACGCTGCCCGAGGCGAACAGTCCGCCGACCAGTCGGCCCGACGGGTTCGGCACGCTCACGTACACCTTGACCTGACGCGTCGCCGGATCGGCCTGCGCGTTGACGCGCGAGATGCGGCCCGCGATCGCGCCGTCGTCGAAGCCGGTCACCGTGAGGCGCACGGTCGCGCCGGGGCGCAGGCGCGACACGTACTCGCTCGGCACGTTGGCCTCGAACTCGAGTCGGCTCGTGTTGGAGACCACGAACAGCAGGTCGCCGGTGCCCACGCGCGAGCCCGCCTGCACGCGGCGCGTGGTCACCACGCCCGCACCCGGCGCGCGCACGGTCGCGTCGGCGAGCCGCTTGGAGGCCGCGGCGTCCTCGGCGAGCGCGGCCCGCCACATCGCCTCGGCGGCCTCGACGTCGCGCTGCGACACCGCCCCCTCGGCGAGCAGGTTGCGCTGTCGCTCGTGGTCGGCGGCCGCGCTCTTGAGACGCGCCTTGGCGCTCGCGGCGTTGGCGCTCACGAGATCGTCGCGGAAGCGCGCGAGCACCTGGCCCTCGCGCACCGACTCGCCCTCGCGCACGAGCACCTGCTCGACGACGTCGTCGAACGGCGAGGTGATGCGGGCCTCCCAGTCGGCCGCGAGCGTGCCCGAGACCGGCACGCCGGCGGTGAGGTCGGCGCGCGTGACCGCGGCGAGGTCGCCCGAGGCGAGCAGCACGGTGTCGGCCGCGGCGCGTCCGGTGGCGGGCGGTTCGGGGGCACCGCCACCGCAACCGGCGAGCGTCGCGGTCACACCGACGACGAGGACGAGAGCGGGGATCGGGAACGGGATGCGGGCCATGTCAGTCGTCCTCACGGGGCGGGAGTCTCTGGGCGAGTTCGTCGAGTGAAAGGTCGCGCGTGGCGATGGGGGTGCCGGCCGCGCGCTCGAGGCGCGCGAGCGAGAGGCGGTAGTCCTTGAGCGCGAGCACCTCGTGGACCTGCGCGTCCTGCATGCGCAGGCGCGCATCCGAGACCTCGAGCTGCGTGGCGAGGCCGTTGCGCCAGCGCACCTCGGCCAGACGATGCGCGCGCTCGGCGAGTCGCGCGGTGCCACGGCGCGCGACGAGCGTGGAGAGCGCCTGTTCCACGCCGAGCCGCGCTTCCGCGAGTTCGACCTCGGCGCGACGGCGCGTCTCCTCGCGCTGCGCGCGCGCGAGGGCGAGCTCCTGCGAGGCACGCTGCACGCTGCCGAGCGTGCGGAAGCCCGTGAACAGCGGCCACTCGAGCCGCACCGTGGCATCCACCGAGCGCTCGAACTGAGTGCGCTCCGGCGTGCCGTCGGCCGGGAACGCCTGGTGCGACACCGTGGCGGTGGCCGCGAGTTCGGGCCACCAGCCGGCCCGCTCGGCCCGCAGCGCGGCCTGACGCGCTTCCACCAAGGCGTCGGCGCCGAGCACGGCGGGACGGCGCGACGCGTCGTTCGGCGTGCCCTCGGCGTGCCCTCGGGGAGCGGCACCGGCAGCGTCTCGCCGAACGCGAGCGGGGTCGCGAGCACGAGCGGCTGGGCGAGCGGCAGTCCGAGCGTACGCTTGAGCTCGAGCATCGCGAGGTCGGCGGCCGCACGGGCGTTGACCACCAGCGGTTCCTGGTTCGCCGCGTCCACCTGCGCCTGCAGCAGGTCGTACTCCGAGCGCGAGCCCTGACGATGCAGCAGCTCGACCTGACGCAGGTGCTCGCGCGCACGGTCGCGACCCTCGCGTGCGATCCCCACCACGGCGCGCGCGTAGAGCGCACTCCAGTAGGCGTCCTGCGTGGCGAGCGTGACGTCGGCCGCGGTCTGGTCGCGATCGCGCGTGGCCGAGGCGTTCACCGCGCGCGCCGCCTGCAGCCCGGCCCCGACGCGCCCCCCCGACCACAGCAACTGGCGTGCGGTGAGGTCGAGGCTCCAACCGTGCACCGCGCCGAAGGGCGTGTTCGAGAACAGGTCGCCGAGTCCGCTCGTGTCGGTGTCGGTGACGCCGCGGAAGATCGAATCGAACTTGCGGTTGTAGCCGACCGAGCTGGTGATCCGCGGCAGCGCCTCGGAACGCGCCTCGACGATACGGCCGCGCGCGATGCCCACCCCGGCGCGCGCAGCCTGCATGGCGGTGCCGTTCTCGAGTGCGCGTTCGACGGCCTGATCGAGCGAGAGCCGGAGCGTGTCGGTGACCACCGCGGCCGCGGCGCGCGGGGCCGCATGGGTGGGCGGAACGAGTGCGGTGAGCAGCAGGAGCAGGGCGAGCGGGCGCTTCATGCGCGGGTCTCCGGGGTGGCGAGTCCGTCGAGGACGAGGTCGAGGCGCTGGCGGAGGTCGTCGAGTAGCGGTACGTCCGGGTTGCGGTTCGCGCGGTCGCAGGGAGTGCACAGCCAGCAGTACAGCGTGGTCATGTAGACGGCGGACAGCAGCGACTCGAGCATCCCGGCGGGGGCGTCGCGGCGCAGTTCGCCCGCGGCCTGACCCTGCTCGATCACGCGCACCACGAGGGACTCCCAGCGATGGGCGGCGTCCTCGGTGGGCGCGAACGCCTGGCGCATCCACTCCGTGAACACGGTGCGCGACAGTTCGCGATCGGCCGCCCACGCCGAGGCCGCGAACGCGTACAGCTCGTGCAGCTTGGCGCGCGCGGGGATCGAGCGGGCGAGCAGCTCGGCCGCGCTGCCCTCGGCGAGCGTCGCGCGTTCCTCCGAGAGGAACGCGAGCACCGCCTCCTTGCGGGGGAAGTAGTTGAAGAACGTGCCGCGCGCGACGTCGGCGCGCTCGGTGATGTCGTCCACCGTGGTGGCCTGGAACCCGCGTTCGCGGAACAGCGAGACGGCGGCCTCGAAGATGCGGCGGCGCGTCTCCTCCTTCTTGCGTTCGCGGCGGTTGGGCTCGACGACGGTCATGGGGGCGGGTCCCGGGT
>JBEGJG010000158.1:0-5244 GCA_041184705.1 Candidatus Eiseniibacteriota bacterium | reverse complement strand
GGTGAGCGCCGCCATGTCGTCCCGACGCGCCCCCTCGAGCGTGCGGGCCTCGTCGCGCATGAGCACGACCCCGGTCCAGGTGACCGCGGCGGGCAGACCCAGTGAGGCGAAGGGCATCGGGACTCCGAGGGGGCTGGGACGGACCGGTGCGGTCCGGAGCGGCCCTTCCCGGGTGGACGGACCGCGCGGAGAGCGGGCCAGCCCCGGTCCGACCGGGTCTGGGGGCCCTCCTACGCCCCCACCATGCACGAGGACCCCTCGGTGCTCAAGCGCCGGGCCCCGCGTGCCGAAGACCCGGGGGTATCCCCGCGTCCCGGGGAGCGGTGGGCCTCGTGTGCCCGATCGCGTCCGGGCTGCGGTCCGGTCCACCCCGGCGCCCTCGGCGTCCGGTCCTCACCCGTCCCCCGCGGTGCTCATCCGGCCCCGCGGAACGGCCCCGTTCGCGTGCGGCACTGCAGACCGTCCGCGACCGACCCCCGGAGAACCCCTCGATGCGCGGCACGCCAAGGATCGGCCTCCGCTTCACGCTCGTCGCACTCGCGCTCGTCGCCGCCGCGGTCAGCTGGACCGGGGTCGTGCTCATGCGCGACGAGGCCCGCACGCTCGAGGGGGCGCGTCGGGACGACATGGCGGCGCTCACCGTGCTCATCGGGGACAACGCCACCGCCGCGCTGACGTTCGGCGATCACGAAGCCGCCGGTGCCGTGCTGGCGTCGCTGCGCACCCACCGTGACGTCACCGGCGCTTGCGTGTACGACGCGCAGGGTGTGCCGTTCGCGACCTGGCAGCGCGACTCGGCGCGGGCCGCGACGTGGCCCGACCGTGCGCCCGAGACCGCGAGCACCGAACTCGCGAAGCACGTGCTACGGATCAGTCGCCCGGTCGTGCTGGCCGGCGACCGCATCGGCACGGTGCACCTGACCACCGACCTGTCGGCCCTCGCGGGCGCGGCGTCCGAGCGCGGCCAGACGCTGCGCACCATGCTCACCATGACCGCGCTGCTCGCCGTCCTGCTCGGCTGGCTGTTCGCCCACCTCATCACGAGTCCGCTGCGCCGGCTCGCCTCGGTCGCGCGCGCGGTGCGCGACACGGTCGCGGCCGAACTGCCCGCGACGAATCCCGCCCCCCCGCTCCCCAAGGACGAGATCGGGATCGCGGGCTCCAGTCTGGAACTGCTGGTGAACCGGCTCGAGCAGCGCGAGCAGGACCTGCGCCGCCTCGACCTGGAGCGCACCTCCAGCACCGACACGCAGCGCGCCGAGTGGCAGCAGTGGGCCGAGCAGCGCGTGCACGAGCTCACCGCGGCCCACGAGCAGCAGGTCGCGGCGCGCGAACGCGCCGAGCGCGCGAGCCTCGCCAAGAGCGAGTTCCTCGCCAACATGAGCCACGAGATCCGCACGCCGCTCAACGGCGTGGTGGGCATGACCGAACTCGTGCTCGAGACCCCGCTCACGCCCGAGCAACGCGACTACCTCATCACCGCGCGCACCTCGGCCACCACCCTGCTCGGGGTGATCAACGACATCCTCGACTTCTCCAAGATCGAGGCCGGGCGACTCGACCTCGCGCACACGCCGTTCGAACTGCGCGTCGCGATCGAGTCCGCGCTGCGCACCGTGGCGATGAGCGCACGGCCGAAGGGCCTCGAACTCACCTGCGACGTGGACCCCGAGGTGGCCGACGCGATCGTCGGCGACCCGGTGCGCGTGCAGCAGGTGCTCGTGAACCTGCTCGGCAACGCGGTCAAGTTCACCGAGCAGGGCGAGGTCGGCCTGCGCGTCACGCAGCGCATGGTGCTCGGCGACGTCGCCGAACTGCACTTCGAGGTGCACGACACCGGCATCGGGATCCCCGCCGACAAGCTGGCCGCCATCTTCGAGGCGTTCACGCAGGCGGACGTCTCCACCACGCGGCGCTTCGGGGGCACCGGACTCGGCCTCACCATCTGCGAGCGGCTCGTGGACCTCATGGGCGGCCGACTGTGGGTGGAGAGTCGCGAGGGTGAGGGCTCGACCTTCCACTTCACCGTGCGCGTCGAACTGGCCGCCGACGTTCAGCCGGCTCAGATGGCGGTCGTGGACGGCTTCGCCGGGCTCGAGGCCCTGGTCGTGGACGACCACGCCTCGAGTCGGCGCATCGCGGTCTCGCAGCTCCAACGCCTCGGGTTCTCGGTGACCGCCGTCGCCGATGCCGCTGGTGCGCTCGCGGAATTGGCGCGCGCGCGAAGTGAGCGTCGTGCGTTCACCGTGATCCTGCTCGACCAGGACATGCCCGGCATGACCGGGCTCGATCTCGCGGAGCGCATGAGCGTGTTCCCGGGCTCGCGCGAGGTCACCGTGCTCATGACCGTGCCCGGCGCGCCCGCGAGCGAGACCGAACGCGCCGAGCGTCTCGGGCTCGCGGCGCACTTGCACAAGCCGGTCGCCGAGCGCGCACTGCTCGAAGCCGTCGCGCAGGTCATCGGCGGCGGGCTGCGCCCCGTCACCCCCAGCGCGCCCGACGAGAACGGGCCGAGCGTGGACAGCGGGCCGCAGCTGGGCCCCCTGCGCGTGCTCCTCGCCGAGGACAACGCGGTCAACCAGAAGCTCGCCGTGACGCTGCTCGAGAAGCGCGGGCACACGGTCGTCGTGGCCCCGGACGGCGTCGAGGCGGTGGAGCGTTTCGCCGAGGGCGGCTGGGACGTGGTGCTCATGGACGTTCACATGCCGCGCATGGGTGGCTTCGAGGCCACTGCACGCATCCGCGAACTCGAGGCCTCGACCGGTGCGATGCCCACGCCGGTGGTGGCGCTCACCGCGCTCGCCATGGCGGGGGATCGCGAGAAGTGCCTGGCGGCCGGCATGGACGGCTACCTCGGCAAGCCCATCCACGTCCCCGATCTGCTGCACCAGCTCATGGTGCTGCTCCCCCACCGCGTCCTCGCGCGTCCGAACGTCACCGAGGCGGTCGTGCGCACCACGGCCCCGGTGGCGGACACGCGCGTCCCGACGCCGCTGCACGAGGTGCCGGCCCGGCGCACGAGCGATGCCCGCGCGATCGACCTGTCGCAGTTCCGTCTCAACGTGGATGGCGACGAGGACATGATGCGCGAGATCGCGGCCGCGTTCCGCACCGACCACCACGCACACCTGCAGACGCTCCGGCGTGCGCTCGGCGAGGACCGCATCGCCGACGCGCTGCGGGCGGCGCATTCGCTCAAGGGCATGCTGCTCACCATCGCAGCCCGCCCGGCGGCGGCCGTCGCACTGGCCATCGAGACCGACCTGCGCGCGCAGGACCCGGGCTCGGCCGCGACGCGGTTGCCCGCGCTCAACGAACGTCTCGAGGACCTCGCCGTGGCCCTCGACCAGTGGGTGGGCCGCGCGGCCTGAACGCGCGTGGGATTCGAATGCGACGAGCCCCCGGCGGGTGACCGCCGGGGGCTCGTGCGTTCCGTCGCCGACGGTTACTGCACCAGCACGATCGCGCGCGTGACCTGCGTGCGGCTGCCCTTCAGTCGCGCCATGTAGACGCCCGGCGCGGCCGGGCGACCCGCGGCGTCGAGCCCGTCCCAGCGCACGTCGTGGGCCCCGGCCTCGAACCGACCGTTCGCGAGCGTGCGCACCTCGCGACCCGCGACGTCGTGGAGCACGAGTGTGAGCGACTCCTCGGACGGCAACTCGAACCGGACGCTCGTGCCGCCGCGCGCCGGGTTCGGCCGGCTCGCGAGCGCGATCCTCGACGACGGCGTGCGCCCCGGGGCGTCGAGCAGGCTGGGGATCCAGCCGATGTCACGGAACAGGGCCTGCGTGAGGTCGATCCCGCTGCCGAGGTCGGCGTTGATGCTCGGCTCCATGAGTGCGTTGGGCGTGAGCGAGACGTCGAAGTGCGAGACGCTCGAGCCCGACTGGAACGGGTTCGGCGAGTACATGCGCACGCGACCGCTCGGGTGCACGCCGGCGCGAGCGGTGGGGCTGATGCGCAGCGTGACGTTGACCGTCCCGGCCGCGATCGCCGACTTCAGCGTGTTGCCGTCGGCCTGCGTGATGGCGATCGTCGGGATGGTGATCGTCGGGTCGGTGCCGCCCGGCGAGAACGTGCCGGTGGTGTTGTTCACCAGGATGACCGCGATCGCACCGGCGTCCTGCGCGAACTTGACCTTGATGTTGAAGCTGCACGTGCCACGGTCGATGACCGCGATGCGGCCCGTGAGCGAGGCCGGCAGCGAACAGGCGTCCCCGGTGGGCGCGACCGCGTCCACCGCGAGCACGGCCTGCCCGGTCACGCCGGTCGAGGTGAACGCCGGCCCGAACGCGGCGGCGTTGCCGAGCACGTTGCCGTAGGGCGCCACCATCTCGGGGGACGCCGCGAGCGTCTGGTTGCCGGCCACGGAGGTGTGGATGCCGTCCCACGTGAGGTTGTTGGTGTTGATCGCCGAGGCCTGACGCTGCGTGGCGAGCGTCATCTGGTCCCAGTGCAGACCGGTGGTCTCGTCGTAGAGGAACTTGTCGAACACCGCCGGGCTGCCGTTGAAGAAGTTGCCCGTCGAACCGCTCGTGAGATTGCTGAACCCGAGTCCGTGCGCGAACTCGTGCAACAGCACCGCGACGAGGTCGATGTTGGTGCCCTCGTTACCGTCGTAGCCGTAGTACCAACCACGACCCTCGAGGCAGCCGGTGGTGCCGATGTTGGAGTTGAACTGCGCGTTGATGTCGCTGCCGTTGTCGGTCGGGCTCGCCTCGCCCGGCAGCGTGAGGTCCACGCCCGCCTGCTTGTTCGCGAGCGCCTCGTGATACCAGTAGTTGGCGAACTCGGCGTTCGGATGGTTGATCTCGGCGAACCGGGGCCCGGCGGAGCCGAGCGTGGCCGAGGTCGCGGTGCAGGTGAGCGGGTTGAACGCGGCCTGGATGAGGATGGGCACCGGGGAGTCGATGTACGTGGCCCAGATGTCGGCCGCACGCTGGAACGCATTCAGGCGCTGCTGGCCCAGCGTGGTGCCGGGATTGCCACCCACGGGGCTGACGGGCGTGGGGTCGTTGAACCCCTCGAGCGCACCGTCCATGTTCACGATCGTGATGGTGGCGGCGGCCTGCACGGGTGATGCGAGCAGCGCGAGCAGGGCGGCGGGCGCGAATCGGCGGAGGATCGTGCGCATGGTCAGCGGTCCTCCCACACGGTGCCGGGCCCCGGGGCGCGATCCGGGGTCACGACCGGGTTCGCGAGGAAGCGCGCGGCGTTGCGCGGTCCCGAGACGCAGGTCCAGGA
>JBEGJG010000157.1:0-6757 GCA_041184705.1 Candidatus Eiseniibacteriota bacterium | reverse complement strand
CCCCATTGCGAATTCCGCTAAAGCCCCGCACCACGCCGCGCCGATACATCCCCCGCAGCGTTCGTTCCTGCAGCATCGAGAGCAGGGAGGCTCCGGGCCGCGCGCCCGGCCGTTGTGGCGACCCCATCCGTGATCGGCTTCGCCGGTCACCTCGAGGCCCGTGGAGAAAGGGCGGCAAGGGGCTCCATGGGACCACCTCGCGAAGGGGTGGGGTCACCACAGGGAAGGAGATCGACGTGGTCGTCGTCAGCTATTCGGGCAAGGAGATCAACGCGAAGCTGGTCTATTACGGGGCCGGCCTCTGCGGCAAGACGACGAACCTCGAGGCCATCTACGAGGCGGTGCCCGACACCAGCCGCGGCAAGATGGTCAGCATGAAGACGCAGTCCGACCGGACGCTCTTCTTCGATCTGCTGCCTCTCGATCTCGGTGAGATCATGGGGTTCAAGACCCGCTTCCTCCTCTACACCGTCCCCGGCCAGGTGTTCTACAACGCCACGCGCAAGCTGGTGCTGAAGGGCTCCGACGCGATCGTGTTCGTGGCCGATTCCGAGGTCGGGAAGATGGAGGAGAACAAGGAGTCGCTCGCGAACCTGCGTGCGAACCTGGCCGAGTACGGGCTCACGCTCGACTCGATCCCGTGGGTCATCCAGTACAACAAGCGCGACCTGCCCAACGTGTACTCCGTGGACGAACTCAACGCCGAGCTGAACCCGACCGGCGTGCCGTGGTTCGAGGCGGTGGCGAGCGAGGGGCGGGGCGTGTTCGAGACCTTCCGCGGCGTGTCGCACCTGCTGATGGAGAAGGTCACCAAGGATCTTCGTCGTTCGCCGTCGTCGTCCTCGCGCCCCGTGTCCACGCCGGTGGCCGAGGAGCCGGTGATCGCGAAGTCGCCCGTCTTCGCGCCGAGCCCCGTGCCGCCGCCGCCCGCTCCCGTGCAGGCGATCCGTCACGAGGTGCAGGCCACGCCCGAGCCGATCCTGAACGATTCGGATCGCGTGGACTACGGCACCGAGATCGAGCTGGCCCCGCCGGTGCACGCGGTGGAGTCCACGCCGGTCGAGCCCGCGCTGCCCGAGACGCTCGCCGTGCCGTCGTCGTTCCACACGCCGACGCCCGCGCCCGTCGAGAGCACCACGGAGTCGGTGACCACGCTGTCCGCGGCGTCCGAGGCGATGCGCAGCATCCCGCTGCCGCGACCGTCGTCGTCGTTCGCGCGTCCCGAGGTCCCGGCGCACGTGGCCCACACCACGGCCACCGTGTCGGAGACCGCGCCCGCGCCCATGCCCTCGTTCACCGTGGAGCCGACCTCGCTGGCCACGCCGACGCCGGTGATGGAGCCGACGCCGATGGCGGTGGTCGAGCCCGCGCCGACGCCGGTGATGGAGCCGACGCCGATGGCGGTGGTCGAGCCCACGCCGACGCCGGTGATGGAGCCGACGCCGATGGCGGTGGTCGAGCCCGCGCCGACGCCGGTGATGGACGCCGGTGATGGAGCCGACGCCGATGGCGGTGGTCGAGTCCGCGCCGACGATGGTGGTGGAGCCGACGCCGATGACGGTGGTCGAGTCCACGCCGACGCCGGTCGTCGCGACCACGCCCACCACGGTGACGAGCAACGTCGTCGAGGTGCGTCAGATCGTGGTGCCGGTGCGTGTCCAGGCCGGCGCGCAGTACGAGATCGTCATCAAGCTCGAGGTGGACCCGCAGGTCTGAGTCCGGGTCCGCCGACCGCACGACCCCGGTGAGCCCGCGCTCGCCGGGGTCGCGTGCTTCCCGCCCCATTGACACGGGATGCCGCGGTTCCTAGCCTAGAGGGGAGGAGGTCACCCATGTCGCCCCTTCGCACGTCCGTCACCGTCTGCCTCGCCCTGTCGCTCGCGCTCGTCGCGTCCGCGGCGCGCGCCAACGTGCTCTCGGACCCCAGCACCGCCGGATTCGCGCCGCGCGTGCCGATCTCGGCGTTCGCGCGTCCCGCGGCGTGGTTCGACCCCTCGCGTCTCAAGTTCTCGTCCACGGTCGCGTTCGGGACCGGTTGGGGGGGACGCTCGAGTGCGCTGCAGACGCTCGGGTTCTCGTACGCGTTCTCCGCGCCCGTCACCATGAACGTGAGCATCGGGAACACGTTCGGCACCGGCTTCAACGACGCGGGTCGCAACCCCTTCTTCCTGGAAGGGTTCGACGTGACGTGGCGGCCCAGCCGCAACGCGACGTTCCGCGTCGAGATGCGCGACATGCGCTCGCCGCTGCAGTACGGCGGCACCGGCTACACGCCGGGCTACGGCTACGCGCGTCCGGGCTTCGACCCGTTCAGCACGCCGTACTGACGCACGTGCCCGCTTCCCGTCTGGCTGCGGCGTTCGCGTCGCGCCGCGTCACCACCGGCCTCATCCCGTTCCTCACCGCCGGCTACCCGTCGCTCGACGCGTCGCTCGCCATGATGCGGGCGTTCGAGCGCGCCGGTGCGCTCGCGATCGAGGTCGGCATCCCGTTCTCCGATCCCATCGCCGACGGCCCCGACATCCAGCGTGCGTCCGAATGGGCGCTGCGCGAACGTGTGGGGGTGCGCGACGTGCTCGCGCTCGTGGCGCGCTTCCGCGAGGGCTCGTCGCTGCCGGTCGTGGTCATGACCTACGCCAACCCGGTCGTGCGTGTGGGGGCGGAGGTGTTCGCCCGCGAGGCCGCGGCCGCGGGCGTGGACGGCGTCATCCTGTCCGACCTGCCGCCCGACGAGTTGCCCGGGATCTGGGCGGCCTTCGACGCGGTCGGCATCGACACCATCCTGCTCGTCGCCCCGACCACGGGCGAGTCCCGTCTGCCCACCCTGCTCGCGCGCAGTCGCGGCTTCGTGTACTGCCTCAGCCGCACGGGCGTGACGGGCTCGGCGGGCGGCTACGCCGGTTCGCTCGACGAACGCCTCGCCGCGCTGCGCGCCGCGACCTCGTTGCCGATCGGCGTGGGGTTCGGCATCTCGACCCCGGCCGACGCCGCCCCGCTCCGGGGACGCGCCGACGCCGCCATCGTGGGGGCGGCCTTCATGCGCCTGGTGCAGCAGGACCCCGCGAACGGGGTGGAGGAGCGCGTCGAGACCCTCGCGCGCGACCTCGTCGCCGCCCTGCGCTGAAGCCGTCGAGGCGCGCCGTCCGCAGCGCGGACAGCGGGGGGCGCTCTCCGGCGGGTAAACGGTTTCCGCGGGTGGTTCCACGGGGGGCTTGGACGCGCCCCCGTGGGATGGGTATTCTCCCGTCAAGTCGCTTGCATCCCTTGCCGATACGCAATGCAGTCCGCGCGGAGGGGTGTCTGGCGTCCGTGCGGTGGTCGTGGCATCGCACGCGCAGCACGCGGTGCTGCATCCGCGGTCCGATCGGATCGCGGACTCAGAGCGGAGGCTCGTTCGACATGCTGGTCCTAACAAGGAAGTTAGGAGAGAACATCCGGATCGGTGATTCCGTGAAGATCACCGTTCTCGAGGTGCGCTCGGGGCAGGTGAAGCTCGGTATCGAGGCACCGCCCGAGGTGAAGGTGCACCGCGAGGAGATCTACGCCCGCATCCAGGAGGAGAGCCGCAAGGCCTCCGGTGCGAGCCCCAAGCCCGATCCGGGGAAGAAGTGAGCCCGACCCGCTCCGCCGTGTCCCGCACTCCACGAGGGTCCATGAGCGCTCGTCGTTCGCGCAGCTCCGCCCGCACGGCATCCAAGCCGCTGCCCGCCGTCGTTCGACTCGACCGTGTCCTCGAGGCGCGTCGGCGCGTCGCCGAGGGTTGGTACGACCGCCCCGAGGTCCGCGACCGTCTGGTCGAGGCCCTCATGGAGGAGGTCGGCGCCCGCTAGCGGTCCGTCGTCCCCATCGAGCCGTCGGTCCCCCGCGGGACCGACGGCTCGCGTGCTTCCGGTGGGCACGGTGCTGCGCTAGTCTGCGCGGGCCCACGGAGGGAGCCCATGACCGAGCAGTCCCCGCGGCCGCGCGCCGCACGCACGCGCCGTTCCCCGTCCGGATTCCCGGCGGACGAGGCGTTCCGGCTGCTCATGGAGGGCAGCGAGGCGGGCGTGCTCGTGCTCGACGCCGAACGTCGTGTCGCCTCCGCCAACCCGGCCGCGCTCAAGCTGCTCGGTTCCACCGCGGCCAAGGCCTTCGGGGCCGAGGGGGCCGCGATGCTGCGCACCGTGGTCGCCGGCGAGGATCTGGCGCGCGACGCGTTCGCCTCGCCCGCGTTCGAGCGCGAGGCCGTGCTGCACACGCCGGGCGCAGGCGACGTGCCCGTGTTGCTGCGCGCGTGGAGGTTCGGCGAGCCGCCGTCGGTGCTCGTGACGTTGTCCGACCTCACGCGCATGCACCGCATGCAGCAGGAGCTGCGTCGCCATGAGCGTCTCGCCACGCTGGGGCAGCTCTCGGCCGGTGTGGCGCACGAGATCCGCAACCCGCTCGCGGGTATCGGCACCTGCGCGCAGGTGCTGCTCAAGCGTCTCGACGCCGGTGACGATCGCGCCCGCTTCGTGCAGGTCATCCTCGGCGAGGTCGATCGCCTCGACCGCATCGTGACCAGCCTTCTGCAGTACGCGCGACCGCGCCAGCCCGAGTTGCGTGCGGCCCTGCTCGCCGACGTCGTCGAGCGCGTGCTCGCGGTCGAGCGCGAGCACGCCGAGCAGCAGGGTGTGCGCATCGTGTTCGAGGCCGACCCGCGCCTGGCTCCGGTCTACATCGACGCCGACCTCATCCAGCAGGTGCTGCTCAACGTCACCAAGAACGCGCTGCAGGCCATGCCCTCGGGTGGCGAGTTGCGCTACGAGGTCCGACTGGTGCGCCACCGTCGTCTCCCTCGCGGCACGGGGCGGCGGGCGGAGGACACCACCGCGCATCCCGGACGTCGCGCCGCGGACCGTGCGGGGGACGCGGGGGGCAGCCCGTGGGTCGAGACCCAGCAGGTGCGCGTTATCGACACCGGCGTGGGCATCCCGCCGGGGCACCTCGCCAAGATGTTCGATCCGTTCTTCACGACCAAGGCCTCGGGCACCGGGCTCGGGCTGAGCATCTCGCAGACCATCATGCAGGAGCACGGCGGGTCCATCGCGGTGGACAGCAAGGAAGGCCGCGGGACCACGGTGCTCCTGAACTTCCCATTGGAGAAGCGGAATGGTGAAAGACGACAGCCCGACGCCGGAGAACTCGAAGGGAACGCTCCTCCTCGTCGATGACGAGCGCACCCTCCGGTTCAGCATCGGGGAGTGGGCGCGTGGGGAGGGGTTCGTCGTGCTGGAGGCGACGAACGGTCGCGAGGCCCTCGATGCCGCACGGCAGAACGACGTGGACGCGGTGGTGCTCGACCTCAAGCTGGGCGAGGACGACGGTCTCAAGGTCCTGAAGGAGTTGCGCGACCTCGACGGCCTGCTGCCCATCGTCATGCTCACCGGGCACGGCACCGTCGAGCACGCGGTCAAGGCCATCCACGTCGGGGCGAACGACTTCATGCTCAAGCCCCCGAACCTCGACCACCTCGGCATCGTGCTGAACCGCGCCATGGAGAACGCACGGCTGCGGGCGGAGAACATGCACCTGCGTGCGCGCGTGCAGAGCCGCGTCGAGCTGGTCGGCGCGACCGGCGGGTTGCGCGACGTGCTCGGACGTCTCGACCGCGCGGCCAAGGCCGCCGCCAGCACGGTGCTCATCCACGGCGAGACCGGGGCGGGCAAGGAGCTCATGGCGCGCTACCTGCACGACCACAGCGCGCGCGCCGGGCAGATGTTCGTGGAGCTCAACTGCAGCGCCATCCCCGAGCAGTTGCTCGAGAGCGAGCTCTACGGGCACGAGAAGGGCGCGTTCACCGACGCCAAGGCGGCCCGCAAGGGTCTGTTCGAACTGGCCGACAAGGGCACGTTGTTCCTCGACGAGATCGGGGAGATGGCGCCGCAGTTGCAGGCGAAGCTGCTGCGCGTGCTCGAGCAGCGCACGTTCCGTCGCGTCGGCGGCAGCACGGACATCAGCGTGGACGTGCGCGTCGTGGCGGCCACGCACCGCGACCTCAAGGCCATGGTCGCCGACGGTCGCTTCCGTGAGGACCTGTACTACCGGCTCAACGTCGTGCCCGTGAGCATCCCGCCGCTGCGCGAGCGCGTCGCCGACATCCCGCTGCTCGCCGCGCACTTCGTGGAGCGCTTCTGTCGCGAGCTCGGACGCACGACCGCGCGCCTGACGCCCGAGGCGATCGCGCGCATGCAGGCCTATCGCTGGCCCGGCAACGTGCGGGAGCTGCGCAACGTCATGGAGCGAGTGGTGCTGCTCGAGGCCGACGACGAGATCCGTGCCGAGCACCTGCCGCCGGAGCTCACGCACCCGGCGGTGTCCGGCGGTGCGTCCGCGGGCTCGGGCCGCGATCCGTTCCCGGCCGGGCGCGTGGTGAAGCTCGACGAGATCGAGCGGATGGCCATCGAGCACGCGCTGCAGGTGTGGAAGGGCAACAAGACGAAGGCCGCCGATGCGCTCGGCATCGCCCGGCAGACCCTGCGCACGAAGCTCAAGGAGTACGGGATCGGCGACGAGGGGGACGAGGCCGAGGGGGCCTGAGGCGCGTCCCCGGCTCGTCCGGGGGGATGGTCAGGAATCCATCGCCCCCCGGCTCGGGGCGGTGCGGAAACGAGCGGCCGGGCGTCCCCGCCGCCCGGCCGTCGTCGTGCCCGGGCGTCCTGCCCGCCCCGGCCGCTCACGCTGCACGCGGCCGGGTCGTCCGGCGCAAGTCCCTTCCCTGAAGGAGGTTGTGACATTC
>JBEGJG010000156.1:0-5674 GCA_041184705.1 Candidatus Eiseniibacteriota bacterium | reverse complement strand
GGCGAACGCGGTGGGCACGAACGGGGTCGCACGACGCTTCGAACCCTTCGCGGGCGCGGTGCCGACACGGCGCGCCGAACGGTTCGTCGTACGCGCAGGCACGGACGAACCCGAACGCTTCGAAGGGGCCGCGGCGCGCTTCGTCGGACGTGCCGTCGCGACCGCACCGCTTCGCTTCGCTACCTTCGCAGGCGCGGACGCGGCTCGACGCTTCGCCGCCGTCGCCTTCGTCGTCGCACCGCGACGCGCTCGCGCCGCAGTCCCAGCGCCCTTCCGCTTCGCCATGCGCGGGCTCAGGAGGGGACCGCGGTCTTCTCGGCGGCGGGCGTGTAGTCGTACACGCCGCGGCCCGTCTTGCGGCCCAATCGTCCCGCCGCCACGTACTGCTCCATGAGCGGACAGGGCCGGAACTTCTCGCCCAGCGTGCGATGCAGGAAGCGCAGGATGGACAGGCGCGTGTCGAGACCCACCAGATCCACCAGCTCGAACGGACCCATGGGATGGTTCAGGCCCAGCTTGAGCGCCTTGTCGATGTCGGCCGCGCTCGCCACGCCCTCCTGCAGCATGTAGAACGCCTCGTTGCCGATCATGGCGTTGATGCGGCTGGTCACGAACCCGGGCGACTCGCGCACCGTGACGCACTCCTTGCCCATCGCCACGCCCACGGCCTCGCAGGCGGCGATCGTGGCGTCGCTCGTCTCCAGCGCGCGCACGATCTCGAGCAGCTTCATGCGGTGCACGGGATTGAAGAAGTGCAGGCCCACCACCTGCGGCGCGCGCGTGGTGGCCGCGGCCATCTCGGTGATGCTGAGCGACGAGGTGTTCGACGCCAGGATGGCGTGGCGCGGCGCGAAGCGGTCGAGCGCGGCGAAGATCTCGATCTTGAGCTCGATGCGCTCGGGCACGGCCTCGATCACGAGGTCGGCCGCCCGGGCCGCCTCCTCGAGCGAGGTCGTGGTGCGCAGCCGCGCACGGGCCGCGTCGGCGTCGGCGCGGTTCACCTTGCCGGCCGCGACCCCCTTGTCGAGGATCGAGACGATGTCCGCCGCACCCTTGTCGAGGGCCTCGCGGTTCGTGTCCTGCAGCACGGTGTCGTAGCCGCCGAGCGCCGCCACGTAGGCGATGCCGCGCCCCATGATGCCGGCGCCGAGGACGGCGATGGTGCGGATGCTCACGCGGAGTCCCCCGAACGCGGCACCAGCTTCCACACCAACGGGAACACGCCCGCGGCGATCGCCGACTTCACGAGGTCGCCGGGAATGAACGGCAGCAGGCCGCTCGCGAGCAGCGCGTCGGCGGGCACGAAGCGCGACAGCTGCGCCAGACCCAGCGCGAACACGATCGCGCTGCCCGACAGCATGGCCGCGAACATGGTGAACGGGTTGCGATCCCAGCCGCGCTCGGCGAGCAGACCCGTGAACGCCGCGGCGAGCGGGAACGCGAGCAGGTAACCGCCCGTGGGCCCCACCAGCTGCACCGCACCGGCCGCACCGCCCGCGAAGAACGGCAACCCGGCCGCACCCTCGGCGAGGTAGAGCACCTGAGCGAGGAACGCGCGGCGAGCGCCGAGCACGAGCCCCGACAGCAGCACCGCGAACGACTGCCCGGTGATGGGCACCGGCGTCCACGGCAGACGGATCTCGACCTGCGCGGCGGCGGCGGTGACCAGCGACGCGACGACCACGATGAGCGTGTTCAGGAGCATGCTCGAACGGGGCGCGGCGACATCCACGAGCGTGAGCGGACGGGCGACGGACATGGGGGTTCCTCTCGGAGGTTCAAGGATGCGCACGGACGCGACCGCGAGGCTCCCACCCAGAAGCGGGAGCGCCTGCGGTCGGGCCCGCGGCGGGCGGGCACTCGACGCGGCAGGATACCGGAGCGCCCGCACGGGCGGCAACGCTGTCCGGGGCCGACCCGTGGGCCCGCCCGAGACGGCCAACTCGCGTCACCGCAAAAGGATGAGTCGTCGCGTGCGGGACAGGCCCGCCTGCTCGGCGCGCACCAGGTACACCCCCGGGGGCAGCGCGCCGAGATCGGCCGTCACCCGCCACGGGCCCGCGGCGACCGGGCCCGACACGAACGTGCGCGCTCGCCTGCCGGTCACGTCGAACAGCGCCACCTCGGCCGCTCCGGCCTGCGCCCACGCGCCCGAGAGTTCGGTGCGGGCGCGAGCGGGCGAGGCGAACGGGGCCAGCAACGGGTTCGTCGTCACGCCGGGTCCGGGAGCGCCGAGCAAACCGGCGATCGCCCCCAGCACGAGCCGCGTGCCGCCCGATCGCACACGCACGCCGGGCACCGTGACGCGACCGAGCGAGTCCACCACGACGGTGTCGGCCTGCAGCAGCGCACCGTCCGACAGGCGCGTGACGCGCCACGCGACGCGCTGCCCCACCGTGGGCCGGAAGCGCTGCGTGCGGCGCGGCGTCACGTCCACGGTGAGCGACTCGGGAGCGGGTCGCATGCCCCACAGCGTGTTCACGGCGCGCGTGCGCAGCGTCACCTCCCAGTGCGACACGGAGTCCGTCACGGCGACGTCCCAGTCCATGTGACCGTTGATCGTGCCCAGACTGTCGCCCGAGGTCGCGGTGCCGTCGCCCACGACGTCGTTGGCGGAGCAGCGACTGAACGCCGGCCAGCTGCGGTCGCTGCGGAAGCGCAGCAGGTAACGCACGTCGAGCATGGGGCCCATCGCGCCCGGGATCACCGAGCCGGTGTGGTCGCGGTTGTCCCAGAACTGCATGGCCCCGACCCGAGCGGACTCGAGCGCCTCGTAGAAACCCTTCTTCTCGTACCAGCCCACGGTGAGGTCGTTGCGACCGGCCAGATTCACGACGAACGCGGTGCCGGGGCCCGCGCGGCGGGTCGCGATCGCGCCGTCGTTCGTCGCCTCGTACACCGGCAGGCCTTCGCTGGTCGGCAGGTTGCTCGCGACCGGACCCAGCACGCGGTCGAGCGACCGGCGATAGATGCGCCCCGGGTTGAAGTTCGACAGCGGCTCGGGGTCGTCCACGATCGAGTAGTCCACCTTGCCCACGCCCGACATGGCGGCCGCGAACAGTTCGGGGTACTTGAGACCGAGTCGCAGGCTCATGGTGCCGCCCATCGAGTAGCCGAACGCGTAGTGCCGCGTGGTGTCCACCGGGAACGTGGCGCGCCACCAGCGCACGGTGTGCAGCACGCGGCGCTGCGTGTAGTCCACCACCAACCCCGAGGTGGGCACGGGGTTCGTCGCGGCGAGGACGTCGTAGCCCGTGTGGTGGCCGTACCACCAGGTCGAGTAGTCCTCGTTCCTCGTGTAGTCGTCGAGCCCCAGCACCCATTCCGCGGGACTCATGGAGTGCACGAGCTGATCCTTGAAGTCGCCGCCGCGCGGGTGCGGGCGCACCAACGCGGGGGCGCCCGGCGCGGCGCGCAGCACGCCGCAGTCGTAGGGCTGGCTCGCGCGGTTCGACATCGCGGGGAACAACGGCGTGTCCACGTGCGTGGTCCACAGCGTGTACAGGTCGGGGTTCCCCGCGACGTCGGCCAACGTGCCCTGCCACACCGGTCGGGGAAGGTCGAGCCCCTCGACCACGCCGTTCTGCAGCACGTTGTCGCCCGCGAACAGTCGCGTGTCCTCGTTCGCGCCGCGCAACTGCGCGGTGACCGCGTACCACGCGGTGCGACTCGCGGGCGGCGTGACCACGAACAGGCCGCGATCGTGCCCCAGCGGTGCGGCGAGACTGTCGGTGCGGAACGTGCGCAACACGCCCGAGAACGCCGCGAGGCGTCGGTCGAACACGGTCGAGTCACCGACGCTCCCCACCAGCGACGCGCTCGCGAGATCGGCGGGTCCGGTGAACGGCGAGGTGCGCACGTACACGCGGTACGTCCAACCGGTGTCGGGGGGCGACACCCAGGTGAGGAACGTCTGCCCGTCGTGGTGCGAGGCCGCGAGCGACGCGACCCCCACCGGGACCGGACCGCTCGGCGTGATGCGCTGCGCGTAGAGCGCGGGCGAGGATCCGCCCCCGCTGTTGCCCGCGCGCGCGTCGAACCACAGCGCGAGTCCGTGAGTGGGGTCGGTGGCGACGCGCGGTGCGGTCTGGTCGCCGACCGCGGCGCACAACACCGTGCCGCTCGCTGACCATCCCGCGCTCACCGTGGCGTCGGCCGCGAGCCGCAGTGCGCGGACGTCGGCGCCCGTGGGACTGCCGCCCCCCGACGCACCCGAACCGCTCGGGCCGGCATCGGACCACACCAGATACACGCCCGAACCGCCGTCGCGCGATAGATCGGGCGCGGTCTGGTCCCCGGTCGCGCTCGCGATCACGAGCCCGTTCGCGGGCATGCCCGCGAGCAACGCACCGCTGCCGAGCACGCGCGAGACGACCACGTCCCAGTCGCCGTTGCGACGATCCTGCCACGCGAACCACGCACCGCCCTGATCGTCGGGCGCCATGCGCAGGCCGCTCCTCTCGCCCGCGCTCGCGCACAGCACCACGCCGGCGGCGGGCCAACCCGGCGCGACGAGCCCGGACGCCGTGTAGCGCGCGACCGCCCAGCGCGTGGCCCCCGACACGAAGTCGTCCCACGCCACCAGCACGCCCCCCGCACCGTCGGCGCGCACCGTGACCCCGATGATGGTGCTCGTCGAGGACGCCACCACCACGCCGCCGACCGGCCATCCCGCCGCGAGCGTCCCGTTCCGCGCGATGCGCTGCAGGCGCACCTGCGGTGCACCGGTTCGACGATCGAGCCACGCCACGTACACACCACCCGCCCCGTCGCCCGCGAGCACGGGCTTCTCCTGCCGCCCGGTCGCCGCGAGCACGCCCAGACCGGTGGCGGGCCAGCCCACGACGAACTGCGCGTTCGCATCCACGTGCTGCAGGTACACGTCGGGCTCGCCGTTGCGTGCGTCGGTCCACGCCACGAACGCGCCGCCCTCGCCATCGGCGACCACCGCGGGCGTGGTCTGGTCGAGCGTGGTGAGCGCGCAGCGCAGACCGTTGGCGGGCCACGCGCTCGCGCCGACACCCGCGCGGCGTGCGCGACCCAGGTACACGTTGCGGTAACCCGTGCAGCGGTTGTCGCTCCACGCCAGGAACGCGCCGCCCGCGCCGTCGGGCGTGCCGACGAGTTCGTACTTGGCGCACGTGATCGCGGTCACGAGGTCACCGCTCGCGCTCCAGCCCGTGCGCGGGATGCCGCGCGCACTCCACAGCGTGGCGCGCACGTTCCACAGCGTGGCGCGCACGTCGGTGTTGTAGCCCGAACGCGCGTCGATCCACGCCATGAACACGTCGCCGCTGTCGCTGGGCACGAGCACGCGCGACGCCCAGCTCGCGAGGGCCGCGACCGGGACGGAGGCATGGAGGACGAACGCGAGCGCGAGGACGCGCAGCGCATGCAGGGGGGCGCGCACGGCGGGACGGGCCTTCGGACTTCGAGGGGGAACGGGCCGCGCGGAGAGAGGTACGGAGGGCGGCGGAACGAACGCCTAGGGGACCTGAATGCTAACCCGGCCGGCTCGGATCGCAGCACGAGAACGCACTCCTCGGCGAAACCCGGTTTCGTGTCGCCGAACACGGTGGGCGGGGGTGCGTCGCGTCGAACGCCCCCGCCCCACCCCTTCACTCCACGCGCAGGAACCTACGTCCCGCGCTGCGGCCGTTCACGTCGAGGCGCA
>JBEGJG010000155.1:0-11558 GCA_041184705.1 Candidatus Eiseniibacteriota bacterium | reverse complement strand
CTTGGCCATGCCGACCCAGATGACGCGCTTCTCGGCCTGTCGGATGCCGGTGAGACCCGAGAGCCCGAGCAGCAGCAGCAGGCCCGTCCCCAGCACCGCAACGAACGGCGTCCAGCGCAGCTGTTCGAGCACGGGCGGGTTACCGTAGTGCAGGTGCCCGGTGACCGGCGCGGTCGGCGACGAACGCAGCGGGATGCGAGCGTGGATGCGGTCGAGCGTCGGGACGAGAGCCCGCACGCGCGCGATGCGCGCTTCGATCACGGGCGAGACGGGGAACCCCGCGACGAGGCTGTCGATGGACTCCGGCGGCACGTCCTCGCTGCGCACGGGCACGTGACTCCAGGCGCGCGGCGTGCCGGTCGTGTCGGTGATCACGATGGGGAAGCTGATCCCGCTCTGCATCTCCTGCAGCAGGGCCTTGATGCGCGGGTCGCTGGTCGAGGGCAGCGTGGCCTGCGCCGCGACGCGCGCGAGCAGCGCCGAGGTCGTGGAGACCTCCTGCGTGAGGCGCCCGACCGCGTTCTGCGTGAACAGGAACACGGCCACGACGAGCAGACTCCCGAACACGAACAACGCGGTCTTGAGCAGCTGCTTGCGACGCGACGAGTGCGCCGCACCCGGGCGCCGCAGCGGCGAGTCGCCCCGGGTCCTCCCCGCGCGAGACCTGTCGTTCGCGGGCGTCACGCGCGCGGCCGCAGCACCTCGAGCCCGCCCAGGTAAGGGCGGAGCGCCTTCGGGATCACCACCGAGCCGTCGGCCTGCTGGTGGTTCTCGAGGATCGTCGCGAACGTGCGCGGCAGGGCCACGCCCGAGGCGTTGAGCGTGTGCGGGTACTCGACCTTGGAACCCACCTCGCGACGGAACCGCATGCCCATGCGGCGCGACTGGAAGTCCTCGAAGTTCGAGCACGAGCTGCACTCGAGCCACGCCTGCTGGCCCGGCGACCAGACCTCGAAGTCGTAGCACTTGGAGGCCGCGAAGCTCATGTCGCCGCTGCACAGCAGCAGCACGCGATACGGCAGCTCGAGCGCCTCGAAGATGTCGGCGACGTCGCGCGCCAGCTTCTCGTGCTCGTCGTAGCTGGTCTCGGGCGCGACGATCTTGACGAGCTCGACCTTGTCGAACTGGTGCACGCGCACCATGCCGCGCGTGTCACGACCCGCGGCACCGGCCTCACGCCGGTACGACGCGCAGTACGCGGTGAGATAGCGCGGCACCACGCCGGGCTCGAGGATCTCGTCGCGGTGGATGTTGGTGACGGGCACCTCGGCGGTCGGGTTGAGGAACAGGTCCTCCTCACCGATGTGGTACATGTCGCCCTCGAGCTTGGGCAACTGACCGGTGCCGAACAGCGCGGCGCGACGGATGACGTGCGGCGGCGAGACCTCGGTGTAACCGTGGCGCTCGACGTGGAAGTCGAGCATGAAGTTGATGAGCGCGCGCTCGAGCTTGGCGCCGAGGCCGGTGAAGAGCAGGAAGCCCGAGCCCGAGATCTTGGTGGCGCGCTCGAAGTCGAGCAGCCCGAGGTCGGTCGCGAGATCCCAGTGGGCCTTGGGCTCGAAGTCGAACTCGCGCACCGTGCCCCACGTGCGCACGACCTGGTTGCTGCTCGGATCCGAACCCGGCGGCACCGAGGGGTGCGGCAGGTTGGGGATCCACGCCGCGAGCTGCGTCGCCTCCTCCTCGAGCTGACCGAGCTCCTGATCGAGCTCCTTCACGCGGTCGCCCATGGCGCGCTGATCCACGATGAGCGCCCCGGCGTCCTGCCCCGACTTCTTGAGGCGCGCGATCTCGTCGCTGGCGGCGTTCCGCTTGGCCTTGAGCTGCTCGGTCTCGTGCAGCAGCGCGAGGCGGCGCTCCTCGATCTGGTAGAAGCGCGTGAGGTCCAGCTTGGCGCCCTTCAGGGCGATACCGGCCTCGACCTTGTCGCGGTTCTGGCGCAGGAACTTGGGATCGTGCATGGGGGCCCGTGCGGAGAGGGTGTGGGAGGCGCCCGCACCCGTGCGGACGCGCCCGCATGGAACCGTAATACCGCGCGCGGCGCAAGGCCGCGACCGGTCTACGGATGGACCGTGGGGACGGCGCGCACCTCGCGCGGCGCGTCGGCGCCGGCCTCGCCCGCGCCCCGCTGCAGGTCGCGCGCCTTGGCGTACGCGACGCGCGCCTCGTCGGAGCGACCGAGCCGCTGGCGAAGCGCTTGGCCGCGGTGGCCGCGTCCTCGGCACGCAGTGCGACGTTGCCGGCCTCGATGAGCGCCTGGGCTCGCAGCGAGTCCGCGACCGCCTCCTGTTCGGCGGTTTCGGGCCGTCCGGCACAGCCCGCCACGAGGAACGCGGTCAACGCGAGCCGCACCAGCACACGACTCACAGCGTCACTCCGGGGCGCACCGCGACGGCATGCCGACGAGTGGCCTCGGCCGCCGAATCGGCACTCACGCCGAGGTCGCGCAACCGACCGTCGTGCAGCGAGTAGATCCAGCCGTGCACCGTGACGTCCTGTCCGCGCGCCCACGCGTCGCGCATGACGGTGGTCTGCGAGACGTGCAGCACCTGCTCGACCACGTTGAGCTCGCACAGGCGCTCCCAGCGCGCCTCCGCGCGTCGCGCACGTCCTCGACGTGCCTCAACCAGTTGTCGATGAGCCCCATGGAGCGACTCTCGAGCGCGGCCTTCACACCACCGCAGCCGTAATGGCCGCAGACGATGATGTGTCGAACCTGCAGCACGTCCACGGCGAACTGGATCACCGAGAGGCAATTGAGGTCGGTGTGCACCACCACGTTGGCGACGTTGCGGTGCACGAAGATCTCGCCCGGCTGATGGCCGGTGATCTGGTTGGCGGGAACGCGGCTGTCGGAGCACCCGATCCACAGGATGCGGGGGGTCTGGATCGAGGCCAGCCGCTCGAAGAAGCCGGGGTCCTGCGCCGACATGCGCTCGGCCCACTCCCGGTTGCGTTCCAGCACCTCACGGAGATCCGCCATGACTCGCCTCCCGGATAGCGACCGGCCCACCGCGCGGGAGGCTCGGGCATCGTTCGATGCGCCGGGCCCCGCCGCGGGCGGGCCGGAACGGACTCAGGCCTTCGCGGTGGCCGTGGCCTTGGCCTTGCGCTTCGCGCGGGCCGCCTTCGCCTTCGTCTTGCGCTCCGTCACCTTGCGGGGACGCTTGCGCGCGACGGCCTTCTTCTTCGCACCCGAGGCCGCGGCCTTCTTCTTGGTCGAGGTCGGCTTGCTCGGACGCGCGGCGATGATGCCGGCGCGACGGAACAGCGAGGCCGCCTGCGTCGAGGGCTGCGCGCCCTGCGCGATCCAGGCCTTGACCTTCTCCTCGTCCATCTTCACGGCGAACGGCTTCGCCATCGGGTCGTAGTAACCCAGGATCTCGACGAAACGACCGTCGCGCTGACGACGCGAGTCCGCCACCACGATCCGATAGAAGGGCCGCTTCTTGGCTCCGGCCCGCATCATGCGAATGACGACCGCCATGCTGAGGATTCTCCTTGTGGGTTCGAGGGGCCGCAGGGCGGCCCGGGGGGTTCGGCGTAGTCTAGCGCATCCGGCCGCGGAGGGCTGCAAGCCCCCGGGGGCCCTGTTTGAGCGCCTTCATCATGGTCCGGGCCTGCTCGAAGTCCTTGAGCAGCCGGTTGACCTCCTGGACCGACGTGCCGCTGCCCGCCGCGATGCGCCGACGGCGGCTGCCGTCGAGCACCCGGGGGAGGCGGCGCTCCTTGAGCGTCATGCTGAGGAGGATGGCCTCGTACCGCTTGAGCTGGTCCTTGGCCGGGCCCATCCGCTCCAGGGCCTGCTTGGGGGCCCCGGGGATCATCTTGACGAGGTCCTCGAGCGGACCCATGCGGCGGACACTGCGGAGCTGCTCGAGGAAGTCCTCGAGCGTGAACTCCGACTTGCGCATGCGGGCGGCCAGGCGCTCGGCCTCGTCGGTGGTGACCGCCTGCTGTGCGCGCTCCACCAGCCCGACGACGTCGCCCATGCCGAGGATGCGGCCCGCGAGCCGCCCGGCGTCGAACACCTCGAGTCCGTCGAGCTTCTCGCCGGTGCCGAGGAACAGGATGGGCTTGCCCGTGACCTGGCGCAGCGAGAGCGCGGCGCCGCCACGCGCGTCGCCGTCCATCTTGGACAGCACGACGCCGTCCACACCGATGCGCTCGGCGAACGTCTGCCCGACGCGCACGGACTCCTGCCCGATCATGCCGTCCACCACGAGCAGCACCTGATGCGCGCGCACGGTGCGCTTGAGGTCCTCGAGCTCCACCATGAGCTCGTCGTCCACGTGCAGGCGGCCCGCGGTGTCGAGCAGCAGGAAGTCGAAGCCGCGCGTGCGGGCCTGCTCGAGCGCACCGGCCGCGATGTCGTGCGGCGAGGTGCCGTCGGGCGCGCGCCAGAAGCCGGCGTCGGCGGTTCGCGCGACGCGCTCGAGCTGGTCGATGGCGGCGGGCCGGTAGACGTCGGCGGACACGAGCATGGTGCGCTTGCCGCGCGCCTTGAGCCAGACCGCGAGCTTGCCCGCGAACGTGGTCTTGCCCGAGCCCTGCAGACCGGCGAGCAGCACCACGGTGGGCACGTGCGGCGAGCCCGCGAGCGTGACGCGCGACTCCCCGAGCAGACGCACCAGCTCCTCGTGCACGACCCCGACCACCTGCTGGCCCGGCGTGAGGCTGCGCAGCACCTCCTCGCCCACCGCGCGCTCCTCGACGCGGGCCACGAACTCCTTGGCCACGGCGACGGGCACGTCGGCCTCGAGCAGTGCACGGCGCACGTCTCGCAGCGACTCGCGGATGTTGTCCGGCGTCAGGCGGCCCTGTCCGCTGAGGTTGCGGAGGACGCCTTGCAGCCGTTCGGAGAGCGATTCGAACACGGGGACCCCTAGGGTGATGTCGGAACCGGGGAAACTACCACATCCCGGCGGGAGAAGGCCGCCGGAACGCGCCCGCGGGCCCGTCTCAGCCGGTGACGGCGGCCCGGATCCCGGCCAGCGCGGCGCGCGGGTCGGGGGCGCGGAACACGCCGTTACCGGCCACGAACACGTCGGCTCCCGCCGCGCGGGCGGTGCGGGCGGTGTCGGCGGCGATCCCGCCGTCCACCTCGATGAGGAACCCGAGGTTGCGGCGGTCGCGCTCGTCGCGGGCGGCCGAGACCTTCTCCATCATGTCGGGCATGAACGCCTGCCCGCCGAAGCCGGGCTCGACGGTCATGACGAGGAACAGGTCGAGGTCGGGCAGGTAGGGCGCGGCGGCCGCGTACGGCGTGCCGGGGCGGATCGCCAGGCCCGCGCGCGCGCCGGAGGCGCGGATCTGGCGCAGCACCTCGCGCGTCTCGCGGCAGGCCTCGAGGTGCACCGTGATGAGGTCGGCCCCGGCCTTTCGGAACTCGTCCACCATGAGCCACGGTCGGTCCATCATGAGGTGGACGTCGAGCGTCGCGGTGGTGAGCTTGCGCGCGGCCGACACCACGATGGGCCCGAACGTGAGGTTGGGCACGAAGTGATGGTCCATGACGTCGCAGTGGACCCAGTCCCGCGCGGGATCGCAGAGCGCGAGTTCCTCGCCGAGTCGCGAGAAGTCGGCGGCGAGCAGGCTCGGGGCGATGATGGGCGGACGAGCGGTCATGTCGGGTCCGGTCTCCGGTCGTGAGTGCGGTGGGAACGGGCGCGCGGTCAGCGTATCACGCGGCTGCCCGCGCGTAGGGTGATGGTCTCGGCACGCGTCAGGCGCGCCCCGGGCGCGGGCTCCTGCGACACGATCGGGCCGACGGCCGAGGACGCCACGATGACCGTGAAGCCCTGCCCCTCGAGCTGACGCGTGACGCGCGTGATCTCGCGGCCGACGAGATCGGGCATCGCGAACGCCTGCTCGCCGGGCCCCGACGACACCAGCAGCGCGACGCGACCGCCGCGCGGCAGCACGGTCTCGGCCGGTGGATCGGTGGCGATGACCGCGCCCTCGGGCTCGTCGTCGCTCGGCACGCGCGTCACCCCGCCTCGCACCAGACCGGCGCGCTCGAGCAGCAGTTCGGCACTTCGGCGCGGCTCCCCGTGCAGCGCGGGCACGCTGCTGAACTCCTCGCCCAGACTGACGACCACCGCGATGCGCACCCGACCGCGCACCGGGGTGCCCGGCAGCGGATCCTGCTGCACGATGCGACCGCGCTCGACCCCGGGGTCGAAGCGTTCGCCCGCGCGCGACAGCGTGACCTCGCCGCGCACCGCGAGCTGCTCGGCCTGCTCGTAGGTGAGGTTCACGAGGTCGGGCACGCGCACGACCGCGGTGTGGTGCACGAACCGCGGCATGATGGCGAAGTTGAACAGCAGCAACCCGACCACGAACGCCGCCCCCACCAGTGCGACCGTGACGAACAGGTCACGCGCCGCACGCCTCGCGCGCACCACGACCCCGGGCCGCGCGGGCGGCACCGGCGTCGCGGTTGCAGGAGCCTCGGGCGCCGGCCCAGCCGCGCCGGAGTGCCCCTCGACGCCAGCGTCGGGGGCCTCCTGCGAATCGGGCCGCTCGTCGTTCACGGCTTGCGCAACCTCGCCGCGAACGCGCCGTCGCAACCGTGCACGTGCGGCAGCACGCGCATGGTGCCCTCGGGGGTCACGACGCTCGCGGGCACCGAGTCCGCAACGCTCTCGAGCGTCCAGCCGGGGTGCGTCGCGAGGAAGCGGGCGATGACGTGGTCGGTCTCCTCGGGCTCGAACGAGCACACGCTGTAGACCAGCGTGCCGCCCGGTGCGAGGTGACGCGCCGCGGCCGCCAGCAACTCGAGCTGCACGGGCGGCATCTCGCTCAGCACCTCGGGACCCTTGCGCCAGCGCGCGTCGGCACGACGTGCGAGCACGCCCATGCCGCTGCACGGCGCATCCACGAGCGCGCGATCGAACGGCATCGGGAACTCGTAGGTGCGGCCGTCGCCCTGCGCGACGTGCACGGAGTGCACGCCGAGTCGGGACAGCGTGGCCTCGAGCGTCTCGACCCGGTGCGGATCGCGCTCCATCGCCCAGATCTCGCCCTCGTCTCCCATGAGTTCGGCGAGGTGCGAGCTCTTGCCGCCGGGAGCCGCGCACAGGTCGAGCACACGGTCGTGCTTGCGCGGCGCGACGACGCGAGCGACGAGCGCCTCGCTCTCGTCCTGCGCGGTGCACAGGCCGGCCTGGAAGCAGTGCAGCGCGCCCGGCGAATGGTGACCCTCGACCCACACGAGGTCGGGCGAGAGCGTGCCGAGCCGAGCCTCGACGCCCTCGCGCGCGAGCAGCTCGACGAGCTGTTCACGCGTCTGGCGCAGCGAGTTGTTGCGCAGCCCGGTCGGCACCGCACGGTTGTCGGCCTCGAGCAGCGCGCGCGTCTCGGCGGGACCGAAACGCTCGAGCCAGCGCTCGACGATCCAGAGCGGGTGCGAACCCCACACCGAGAGCGCCGCGGCGTCGTCGGTCTCGGGCCAGCGGATGGTGTCGCGCTCCTCGGCGATTCGGCGCAGCACGCTGTTCACGAGTCCGGCCGCACCGGGGTGCGCGTACTTGTGAGCCAGCTTCACCGACTCGTCCACCGCCGCGTGCGCGGGCACGCGATCGAGGAACAGCACCTGATAGGCGCCGAGGCGCAGGATGTTGCGGATCCACGGCTGCGTGTTGGCCAGCCCCACGTGCACGCGCGCATCGAGTGCGGCATCGAGCCGACCGCGCCAGCGCAGCGAGCCCTTCACGAGCTCGTGCAGCAGCGCCTTGTCGCGCGGGTCGGCGCCCGGTCGAGCGTGCGCACCGTCGAGCAGGCGATCGCTGAACGCGCTGCGCGTGCTCACCGGCGGCCACGAACGCTGGTCGGGACGCGACTCGCGGTGCGGACGCTCGCGCGTCCCGTCCTGCGGACGCGCCCAACCCGCAGCGGCCGGCGAAGCGGTGCCGTCACGCCGATAGCGCGTGCGGCCCGGTCGCGGGTACGCCGGGTTGGAGCGGTTGTCCGCACCCGCCTGGCCCTCGTCGCGCGTGAAAGGACGCGGACGATCGAAGCCACGCGTCGCCCCCTCGGGCCGCGGCCGGAAGCCACCGGTGCGCGGCGCGTAACCACCTTCGCGCGGCGGACCCGTACGCGGACCCCGCGGCGCGTAGCCACCTTCGCGCGGCGGACCCGTGCGCGGACCGCGCGGCGCGTAACCACCTTCGCGCGGCGCGTAACCGCCCTCGCGCGGCGGACCCGTGCGCGGACCGCGCGGCGCGTAACCACCTTCGCGCGGCGGACCCGTGCGCGGACCACGCGGCGCGTAACCGCCCTCGCGCGGCGGACCCGTGCGCGGACCACGCGGTGCGTAACCGCCCTCGCGCGGCGGACCCGTGCGCGGACCACGCGGTGCGTAACCGCCCTCGCGCGGCGGACCCGTACGCGGACCGCGCGGCGCGAAGCCGCCCTCGCTGCGAGGGCGTGCGCCGGGGCGCGTGAAGGGCCGGGGGCCCGGTCTGGGGGTGCTGCGTCGATCACTGGTCACGTCGTCGGCTCCTGGATGGTCTCGAATCGTTCACCCGGCTGGATACGCGCTCCTCGCGCCCACTCGGCGGCGTCGAGTTCCGCGCGCCCCTCCGGCTTCAACCTCGTCACGCGCAACACACCCGTGCCGCACGCGACCCCTACCCCACCGGCATCCACGCCGAGCAGTGTCCCGGGCACACCGCCCGGACCGTCCTCGGGTCGTGCGCGCACGATCAGCACGCGCCGCCCCCGGAACGTGGTGGTCGCGCCCGGCCACGGCGTGACGGCGCGTGCGCGCGTCCACACCGTGCCTGCCGGCGACGTCCAGTCCACGATCCCATCCGTCTTGCGCAACTTGCGCGCGTAGCTGCCCGCGGCGCGGTCCTGCGGCGTACGCGTGGCACGCCCCGCGACGAGCGCGAGCACGCTCTCGGCGAGCAGCGGCCCGCCCGACTCGGCCAGACGCGCGGCCAGCGAGGCCGCATCGTCGTCGTCGCGGATCGCCTCCGTGCGCGAGTCGAGCACGTCGCCCGTGTCGATGCCCTCGTCCATGAGGATGGTGCACACACCGGTGGTGGTGCGCCCGTCCCACAGCGCACGCTGCACGGGCGAGGCGCCGCGGTAGTCGGGCAACAGCGAACCGTGCAGGTTCACGCAGCCGAACCGCGGCAACGCCAGCACCTCGGGCGTCAGGATGGCGCCGAACGCCACCACCGCGAACGCATCGGCGGCGAGCGCGGCGAGCGTCTCGCGCACCTCGGGCGCGCGCATGTCGGTGGGCCGCATCACGGGCAGTCCGAGCTCGTGCGCGACGCGCGCGACCTCGGACTCGTGCGTGCGCTGCCCGCGACCGCTCGGCCGATCGGGCTGCGTCACCACCATGACGACGTCGCACGCGGCCGCGACCGCGCGCAACGCGGGCACCGAG
Source organism: Candidatus Eiseniibacteriota bacterium (assembly GCA_041184705.1). Classification (GTDB taxonomy): domain Bacteria; phylum Eisenbacteria; class RBG-16-71-46; order RBG-16-71-46; family RBG-16-71-46; genus JAIOPA01. The sequence continues at coordinate 2,155 of JBEGJG010000155.1, read as the reverse complement.
AACGCCGGCGTGCCCATGAACACCACCCGGGGACGGCTCAGATGCTCCTCCCGCCCGACGGATCCGGCTCGCCGGGGTGATAGCCCTCGGGGACCTCACCGCGCGCGAGCGCGTCGAGGTCGCGGCGCAGGAACTGCCGCCGCAGCGGGGACATGCGATCGGGGAACATCACGCCCTCGAGGTGGTCGTACTCGTGCTGCAACACGCGGGCGAGGAAACCCTCGGCCACGACCTCGTAGGCCTGACCGTGCTCGTCCTGCGCACGCAGCACGACGCGCGTGGGCCGCTCCACCGATCCGCGCAGGTGCGGGATCGACAGGCAGCCCTCCTCCATGGAGTCCTTGCCCTTGCGGTCCGAGAGCTCGGGGTTCACCACCACCAGGCGCAACGGCTGCCCCTCGTCGTCGTCGTAACCGACCACGAACAACCGCTGCGACACGCCGACCTGCGGCGCGGCGAGACCACAGCCGTCGTACACCTTCATGGTGTCGAACAGGTCGGCGACCAGCTCACGGAGCGGGTCGTCGAACGCGGTGACGGGCTTGGCCCGCTGGCGGAGGACCGGGTCCCCCCAGATGCGTACGGGGCGAACGGACATCACTTGGCCTTGGTCTTCTCGGGCGTGACGACCTGCGCGATCGCGCTCTTGGCGAACTCGACCTCGGTCTTCTCGCTGATGCGCAGCACGACGCGGTCCGAGGCCACGCTCACGACCGAGGCGAAGATGCCGCTCGTGGTGAGCACGGCGTCACCCTTCTGCAGCGCGTCGATGCGCTGCTGGAGCTTCTTGCGCTCGGCGTTCTGCGGGCGGATGACCATGAAGTACAGGATGCCGAACATGAGCGCCATCATGACCGGGAAGCTGAGGCCCCCGGCGAAGAACTGGGCCATGGGGGAGTTGTCCACCGGCGCCGCCCCGGCCGCCTGCGCGAATGCATCGGTCACGAACATGCCGCTTCCTTTCGGTTGGTGATGTGGGGAACCCGCTCGGGTCAGGACCCGACGGGAGCGAGCGTGTCGCGGCTCGCGAAGCGCTCGAGGAAGTCGGCGCGGAAGGCCGCATACCGCCCCTCGAGGACCGCCCGGCGCGCACGGCGCACGAGCGAGACCATGTGGTGCACCGCGTGCACCGAGGCGAGCCGCATACCGAGCAGCTCGCCGGAGACGAAGAGATGACGCAGGTAGGCGCGCGTGTAGCGCGCGCAGGTCGTGCAGTCGCACTCGGGATCGAGCGGGCGCTCGTCGTGCGCGTAGGCCGCGTTGCGCACCACGAGCCGACCGGTGCTGGTGAACACGGTGCCGCGGCGCGCGTTCCGCGTGGGCAGCACGCAGTCCATCATGTCCACGCCGCGCGCGACCGCCTCGACGACGTCCACCGGGTGGCCCACGCCCATGAGGTATCGCGGCTTGTCGGCCGGGAACTCGCCGCAATCGCGTTCGACCATCTCGAGCCCGAGCGACCGCCCCTCGCCCACCCACAACCCGCCGAGCGCGAACCCGTCGAACTCCATGGCGCCGAGCTGCGCGAAGCAGCGCGCGCGCTCGACCGCGTCGGTGCCGCCCTGGTTGATGCCGAACAGCGCCATGCCGCCGCGTCCCTGGTCGCGCAGGCGCGCACGCTCGTCGAGCCCGCGACGCGCCCAGCGCACCGTGCGGTCCACCGCCTCGCGCACCTCGTCGGCCGGGGCCGGCAGGCGCACGAGGTGGTCGAACGACATCGCGATGTCGGTGCCGAGCCCGTCCTGCACGCGGATGGCGCCCTCGGGCGACAGCATGTGGCGCGAGCCGTCGAGGTGCGAGCGGAACTCGACCCCCTCCTCGGTGACCTTGTTGAGGTCCGAGAGGCTCATGACCTGGAAGCCGCCCGAGTCGGTGAGGATCGAGCCGCCGTCCCACGCCATGAACCGATGCAGCCCACCGAGTCGCGAGACCGTCTCCACGCCCGGCCGCAGCATGAGGTGGTAGGTGTTCGCGAGCAGGATGTCGCACCCGGCGGCCTTGAGGTCGTCGGGGGTCAGCCCCTTCACCGAGCCCACGGTGCCCACCGGCATGAACGCCGGGGTGAGCACGTCGCCATGGGACGTGGTGAAGCTCCCGGCGCGCGCGCCGGTGCCGGGGTCTGTGGCTTCGAGTCGGAACGAGAAGGGCATGGAGG
>JBEGJG010000154.1:0-5401 GCA_041184705.1 Candidatus Eiseniibacteriota bacterium | reverse complement strand
GGCCGACGGAGCCGAGCGGTTGCCCGCAACGTCCACGGCATCCACGGCGTACACGTGGCTACCCAGCGTGAGCGCGAGGTCGGTGTACGTGGTGTCGGTGGCCGGCAGGTCGGCGTAGGCCACGCCGTCGCGGTACACGCGGTAGCCCGCCACGCCGACGTTGTCGGTCGAGGGCGACCACGAGATCGCGATGCTGCCGAGCGAGGAGACGCCCGTCAGGTTGAGCGGCGTCGAGGGACGCAGGGCGTCGAACTGGTTGTAGTTCGCCACGACCGAGGGCACCGAGGCGTTGCCGTAGGCCTGACCCCAGCCCGCCTGGAGACGCTCGGACTGATCGAAGCCCGCACCCCGCGGCGAGGCGTGGTCGTAGGCGATGAGCTGGTAGGTGTGCAGCCCGGTCGGCACGCCACCGTCGAGGTACGACGAGGCCGTGGCCGGCAGATGACGGAACGGCTGACCGTCACGCAGCAACAGGTAGTGCGACACCGACCAGTCGTCGGTGGACGGGATCCAGCTCACGAGCACGGAGTCGAGACCCGCGTGCACGGCGGTGAACAGGCCCGGCTGGCTCGGCGCGAGCGAGTCGGCCGGCTCGAACGAGGTGAAGCAGGCGCCCGGCGACGGGCCCGGCGGGTCGGCGATGGCGACCTCGGTGATGGTCATCTCGGTGAGCGCCGCGGGCGAACGACCGAGCCAACGCGCCTCGATGGCGGCCGGCTCGATCGCCGTGCCCGAGGACAGCGTGCCGCCCAGGATGGCGATGATGTCGTCGGCCGAGCGGTTGGGGAACGTGGCGGTCCACTTCACACCGAGCGGGTTGTCCACGGTGTCGTAGGCGATGAGACCCTCACCCCCCGGCACGGACTCCGCGCGGATCCAGTGGCGCGCGGTCTCGAACTGCCAGCGCAACGCGAAGATGCGCACCGCCATCTGGTCGATGGGGATGGGCTGGCCGTCCACGCCGATGCCGAGGCCACGCACCTCGACGATGCCGTCGGGCTGCGGCGTGGCCGGATCGTCGGGCTGCACGACCACGGGGTGACCGGTGGTCATACCCGAGACGCGCGCCTGGTTGGCGACACGGATGAGACCGTTCGGGAAGCGCGCGATGGTGCGGATGACGTCGTTGGCGCGGATCTCGGGCGTGACACCCTCCCAGCAGTACGCACCGACGTGGTTGATCTCGACCATGCCCGCGACCGGAGCGAGATCGTGGGCCGTGGCCACCAGCAGGCCGTCACGGATGACCTGCACGTCCACGCGATCGGTGGCGAGATAACCCGCCGACACGACGAGGTCGCGCGCGGGGAACGACGTGATATCGATGGGCGCCACCGGGGGCTCGTTCACCGGGATGGCAGGCGGCGGTCCGAGCTGCGTGATCACCGTGACGGGGAGCGACTGCGCGGAGCGGTTGCCGACCGAGTCGGCCGCATCCACCGTGTAGACGTGCGTGCCGGCCGGGACGTTGGGGTCCACGACCGTGGTGGGCGCCGGCGGCAGACCGTCGGGACGCGACACGTTGGTGAGCGCGATGCCATCGCGATAGATGCCGTAGCTGGTGACACCGACGTTGTCGGTCGAGGCGTCCCAGACGAGCGTCACACGGTTCGCGTTGGCGACCGTGGCGAGAAGTCCGGTCGGGACCGTCGGGGGCACGGCCTCGAAGCCCGGAGGCGGAGGCAGGACCTCGTACGCGGTACGGCAGGGCGACTGCGGGCCGCCGACGATGCCGACGCCCGCCTCGTACGTGGTGATCTCGGAACCGGCACCGTCACGACCGAGCCACGAGACCCCGGCATCGGCGCGCAGAGCAGCGTCCACGTCGGCGGCGGAGAGACCGGTGAAGGTGGCGGTCCAGGTCACGGCGCCGGGGGCGTCGTAGGTGAGCGTGCCGTCACCAGGAGCCTTCAACGTGCGGCCCGCGGCGAACAACTCGGTCGTGGTGGTGAGGCGCACGTCGAGCGCGCCGAGGGGGAGCGGTCCACCCGCATCGTTCTGCGCGGTGCCGTGCACGAGTACCGTGCCGGGACGCGGCGAGACGGGACGTCGGATGGTGATGTTGCCCACGAAGGCCTCGTCCACTCGGCCCGCGTTGGGACCGGCGACGACGCTGAAGCGCACGAGGTCGCCGTAGCGGATGTCGGGCGTGGTGCCGAACCAGCACGGCACACCGGGGTGATTGACCTCGACCGCACCGTTGATGGGCGCGAGGGGGTTGGCGGGGTCGGTGCCCCACGTGACGCCGTTCGGGTGGACCACGGTGACGATGACGCGGTCGGTCGCGGCATAGCCGCTACCCGAGACGAAGTCCGTGACCGGGAACACGTTGATGGCGATCGGCGCGGCCGGCGGGCTGTTGACCACCTGCGCGCGTACCGGGCCGGCGAGCGCGAGGCTCGCGAGCGCGAGGGCGAACGTCCGGGAGAGAGACCGGACGAATCGGGACATCGAGGCCATGGGGGAATCCGTCGGCGGAACAGGTCCGCACACCTGGCGGCGACCAGGGAACAGCCACCCGGAGGGGACCGGGTGCACGCCGCTACCCGAGAGAGGGCAGCGGACATGGTTTCATGGCTATGAGCGTAGGGGAGTCGCAGCTCGCATCCCGTGACAATTCGCGAACGAAGTCGTCGGCGATGTGAATTCATATCGCTCGGGAGTGCGAATCGCAGTCCCGGTGTCGTACGGGGATCGCTCGAGCACGTTGCGCAGGAAGCCCGAACGGCCACCCTCTGGAGAGGATGGCCGTCGGTCGATCCGCTGCCTGGAGGGCGCGGCGGTCAGCGATACATGCTCTTCACGGCACCCCACGTGGTGTTGCGCGTCGGGGTGGCGGCGGGGCAACCCGTGACGCCACCCACCGTGGGCGCGCCACCGCCCTGCCAGGTGGAGTAGTTCGAGTCCGTGGCGTTGGTGGCGCTGAAGATCGTCACCGGGGCGGTCGTGCCCGCACGCGTCACGTTGAGTCCCGAGAAGATGATGCAGGCGGGCGTGGTGCAGCCGGCGCAGGCGTTGGCGCCCGTCGAAGCCGTGTGCTGGATGCGCAGGTTGTAGAGGAAGTACTCGACGTAGGCGATGAACATCTGGGCGTTCGCCGCCGGGACCTCGGAGCTCAGGATGACGCGCGCCGTGTTCGTCCCACGCACGCCCGTCTGGTACGAGGCGAGCGACCCCGTGGCCAGACCGCCGCTCCAGTCCTCGCACGCGAGGTTCGTGGGGTCCATGGTGACGTCCATGGAGAGCGCACCGTTGCGACAGCCGGCCGCACCCATCTGCCACCACGCGGGCAGCGAGGTACCCGGCACGGCGATGTCCACGATCGCCTCGCAGCGCGTGACGTTGTTGAGGGTCTGAGGCGACAGGAACGAACCGACGAGCAGTTCGCTGCCCGCGTTGGTGTCACAGGCGAAGTTGCGGTTCACGACACCCGTGCCCTCGCCGAAGCACTTGTTCCAGCGCAGGTTCACGCCGGCATGGGCCGACGCTGCGGTGAGCATCGCGAGACAGGCGGTCACGACGAGGTAGCGAAGACGCATGGTGAGTGGACCTCCAGTTGGACCAGTGTCGCTGCACGACCCGCGGGGGCAGACCCGCACGACGATCGGGACCGTCGTTCCAGTGCCGGCAGCGCTCGCTGATGCCTCAAGCGTATCGAGGCCCTGTGTTCACCTGGGAGTGAATCCGTGTGGTGGGACTGAACCGACCCCACACGCCGTTGCGATTCACGAATCCGCGACTCGCGCCGTGCGAGATGCACGATTCGAGTGCGTTCCGCACGACCGCGTGCTGCGACACGAGTCCCATGTGCCACGGCTTGACCCCCGACCCCGTTCCCGTATCGTCCCCCGCATGGGATCCCACACGACCTCCGCGCCGTCCTTCCGCCCCACCGACGCCGTGATCGCGACCGCGCAGCGCTGGCTCGCCCCGGTTCGCGAGCGACTCGCCGAGGACTTCGTGTCCGCGTGCATCACGGGTGGCGCGTTGCAGCCCGACTTCGACCCGGCGCACCGCCGCGTGAACGTGCTGGTGATCGCCCGCACGCTCCCGCTCACCCGCCTCGACGCCCTGGCCACCGTGCTGCCGCGCGCGCATGCCGCCGATCGCGTGGACCCGCTCCTCATGTCGCTGGAGCAGGTGAACCGCTCCCTCGACGTGTTCCCGATCGAGTGGCTCGACCTGTCCGAACGCCACTGGCTGCTGGCCGGCGAGGACCTTTTCCGCACCCTGCAGGTGCCCCACACCTTCCTGCGCCTTCAGGTCGAGCAGGAGTTGCGCGGCAAGCACCTGCGCCTGACGCAGGCCTATCTGCGCACCGCGGAACGCGCCGAGGACCTGCATGCCGCGCTCGCCGCGAGTGCGAGCGGGTTCCTCACGCTGTTCCGCGCCCTGTTGCGGCTCAAGGGTGAGACGCCGCCGGTGGATCTGGAGCACACCTTCGCGCGGGTCGCCGCGCTCTACGGCCTCGACGCGACCGCACTGGCGGGCGCGCACCGCATGCGAGCGCTCCCCCGCCACCCGGGGCTCGACGACGCACGCGCGACGTTCCGAGCCTTCCTCATGCAGGTGGATCGTCTTGCGGGCGCGGTGGACGCGCTCCACGGCTCATGAGCCCAACCCGCTTCATCGGGTGGTGCGGGGTGGTCGGTGCGCTGCTGTTCGCTCCGCTGCCCGCACACGCCATCGCGGGGGACGCCCCCATCCCCGAGGCCCGCGGCTACGTGAACGACCGCGCGGGCGTGCTCGCACCCGAACGCGCCGCACAACTCGAGGGCTTCCTCGATCAGGTGCAGAAGCGCACCGGCGTGCAGTTCGCGGTGCTCGTGGTGCCGGACTGCGCCCCCGACGAGCCCTCGGTGTACAAGACGCGCGTGTTCGAGTCGTGGGGCATCGGCAGCCGAGAGCGCAACGACGGCTTGTTGCTGCTGGTCGCCATGCAGGAACGCGACATCGTGTTCGAGACCGGCTACGGGCTCGAGGGCACGCTGCCCGACGGCTGGCAGGCGCGCATGCTGCGCGACCTCGCGGTGCCGCGCTTCCGCGCCGGTGAACCCGGCGAGGGGATCGTGGCCGCGGTGCTCGCGACCTCGCAGCGCATCGCCGCCGAGAAGGGCGTGACGCTGGAGTGGGACGGGCGCGAACTGAGGTACGACTCCGAACGGGAGTCGGGGCCATCCCCCAAACTCATGTGGCTGATCTTCCTGCTCCTGTTCGTCGTCATCCCCGCCCTCAACCGGGGCGGCTCGCGCCGTCGGGGCCGTTGGTCAAGTAGTTGGTCTTCTCCGGGATCATGGTGAGTTGCGTGGTGAGCGCCCCGTTGCAGAGGATGAATGTCGGGGGCTGGCTGCCCCAAGTCTTCAGGTGGTTCTTGGCGTCCTCGATGAGGTAGTCGAGCGTG
>JBEGJG010000153.1:0-5859 GCA_041184705.1 Candidatus Eiseniibacteriota bacterium | reverse complement strand
GTTCCAGACCGGGTTCGGCGAGGGCGGCCGGGTCGGCGTGGACGTGGCGTGGCGCCCCGTGCGCGAGTGGTTCGACGACATCGTCGAGCTGGGGGTGACGGTCCGCTTCTAGTCGTCCCCTCCAGCGCTCGTATCGTGCGCCCCCGGCGAGCCCCAGGCCCGCCGGGGGCGTCGTCATGGGGGCGTGGCGCGGTGTCGCATGCGGGACCGCCCCCCTGTGCATGCGGTGCATGCGAAGGACCCCGGCGGGCTCGCGCCCACCGGGGTCCCGTGCGTACCGAGGTCGTGACCGATCAGGAGTACATGCCGCGCAGCTCGTGCACGCGCAGCACGCGCTGGATCGCCACCATGTAGGCGGCGATGCGCAGCGACACCGCACCGTCCTTCTCGGACTTGCGCTGCATGGTGATGACGTCACCGAAGGCCTTCACCATCTTCTCGCGCAGGCGGCTGTTCACCTCGGCCTCCTGCCAGTAGAAGCCCATGCGGTTCTGGACCCACTCGAAGTAGCTCACGGTCACGCCGCCCGAGTTGCAGAGGATGTCGGGGATGACGTGCACGCCGCGCGACTCGAGGATCTTGTCCGCGTCCGGCGTGGTCGGGCCGTTGGCGCCCTCGGCCACGATGCGCGCCTTCACGTTCGCCGCGTTCTCGCTCGTGATCTGGTTCTCGAGCGCGGCCGGCACCAGGATGTCGCAGGCGAACTCGACGATCGGCGTGGTGAGCGGGGTGGAGCCGGGGAACCCGACGACGCCCTTCTTCTCGGCCACGTACTTGAGCAGGGCCGGGATGTCGAGGCCGGCCGGGTTCTGGATCGCGCCCGTGACGTCGGAGACCGCGACGATGCGGGCCCCGCACTCGCGCGCCAGCAGGTCGGCCGAGACGCTGCCGACGTTGCCGAAGCCCTGCACGGCCACGGCGGCGTCCTTGAGCGTGATGCCGAGGTGCTTGCACATCTGCTCGACGCAGATCATGACGCCGCGGCCCGTGGCCTCACGACGACCGGCCGAACCACCGACCTCGAGCGGCTTGCCGGTGACGACCGCGAGCTCGGTGCGGCGCTCGTGCATGGAGTAGGTGTCGGCGATCCACGCCATCTCGCGCTCGCCCGTGTTGACGTCGGGCGCGGGCACGTCGCTCTCGGGGCCGAACAGGTCCGAGAGGTCGGCCGCGTAGCGGCGCGTCAGGCGCTCGAGCTCGCTCTTCGACAGCGTGCGCGGATCCACCTTGACGCCACCCTTGCCGCCGCCGAAGGGCAGGTCGGCCACGGCGCACTTCCAGGTCATCCACGACGCGAGGGCCGAGACCTCCTCGAGCGACACGTCCGGGTGGAAGCGGATGCCACCCTTGGCCGGGCCGCGCGCGATGTTGTGCTGCACGCGGAAGCCCTCGAACATGCGGATGGAACCGTCGTCCATCATGACCGGGAGCCACTGGATGGTGGCGCGGCGGGGACGCTTGAGCAGTTCCATGATGCCCGCGTCGAGCTTGAGGCGGGCGGCAGCCTCGGAGAACTGGCGCTCGGCGTTCTCGAGCGGGTTGAGCTGGCTGTTGACGGCGACGGCCATGGGAGCCTCCACGCACCCTCTCGGCGCGCGATGGTCGGGGTCGGGCCCCCGGCGGGCCGGGGGCGGGGAAGGCTTTGTTCGGGGCCGCGAACGACCGGCGGCCGACGCACTATAGGCGGCCCCGGAACGCCCCGACAAGGTGCGGAGGGGGCTCGGGCGGCCCGCGGCGGGGGGGCGCCACCGGGCTTGTCCCCGAGTTGACCGCCCGTCCGTCCCGCTGCGACCGAGGGACCATGCGCCGGATGCGGCGAGGCCCCGGCCGCCCCCGCGCGACCGGGGCCTCGTCGCGGGGCGCAGGGCTCAGCGAGTGGCGTAGCGGGCCTTGAGCTGCGGCATGCTCATGGGGATGACGAACGCCCGCGAACCCAGCGGGCGGCTGCGACGGGCCGAGGCGCCCTCGGAGGCCAGCGTCTCGTCCTCCCAGCGGTCGATCCACCAGCGCAGCGAGTCGGGCTTGAAGCCGCGCGCCTTCAGTTCGGCCGGGATGGCCGCGGAGTCGCCGCGCGTCAGGTAGAACAGCGCGTAGCCCGTCACCTCGAGCGTGCTGCCGTCGCCGACCTCGACCTTCAGGTCCACCGAGGTGCGGATGGTCTTGTGCCAGATCGGGTTCTTGCCCGGGCGCGTGTCGGGGAACGGCACCAGGTTGCGGTCGAAGTTGAGCGTGATGCGCGACGCCGGCGGGCGCTCGGCGGTGCCGATGAAGATGTTCTCGGCGGTCTCGATCTCGTCCTGACGGCGGGTGAGGATGTCGCGGCCTCCGTTACCGGCCGAGTCGAGGCTCGCCGACTGGAACACGTAGTCGTCGGTGAAGAGCTCCTTGTACTCCTCGACGCCGCGGTTCACCCAGCACCACTCGAACAGTCGGATCGCGTCGGCCGGCGTGGTGGGCGAGGGTGCGGTCGTGGTCACGCGCTCGTTGAGCACCTGCGGCATGAACGGGTTGAAGCAGCCGGTCGCCGCGAAAGCGGCGATCAGCGCGGCCACGAGCAGGACGATGCGACGCATGGGGCTCCCCGGGGTCATTGGCGGGTCAACGACTGCAGCCGCCACCACGTCATGGACCGCTGGTCCGACGACGGGTTGGGGCCGACGGTGGGGTCGTAGCGGTCGTTCCAGCGCACGATGGACCAGCGGCCCTCCTTGCGCTGGAACGACAGGTCGCAGTAGCCGGTGGCGATGACCTCGCTCTGCGAGCCGTTGGTGGCGAGCAGCGTGTACTTGCGGTGGAACTGTGCCGAGTCCGCGGCCTCGTCGTCGTTGGTCGAGAACGGGTCGCGGCTCCACTGCCAGCTGTACGCCAGGTTCTGCCGCACGCCGTACAGGAACCGAGGCACGCCTCGCTCGAGGTTGCGGTCCCACGGCTCGGGCGCGGCGATCGAGGTGCCGGCCTGCCACGTCAGCTTCACCGAACCGTCGTAGAAGCTGCGATAGGCGCGATCCCCGGCCGTGATGGAGTCGGCGAACGCGTTCAGGTACGCGTTCTCGCCGGTGAGCGACTTGGCCTCGATCGCGAGGCGCAGGGTCTCGAGCACGTTCTCGGGCGTCGAGAAGTTCTCGACCACACCGCTGCCGTCCGGAGGTTCGGGGTCGGCGGGCTTGAACGGGTTCACGCAACCGATGGGCGAGGCGAGCACCACGAGCAGGCCCCAGCACGTCACGCGACGCAGCCCCGCCTGCATGCGCGCGAGAGCGCGGCGGCGGGCGCGAGGGCTGTGGACGAGGCGGGTCATACGGGCCGGCATCACAACTCCCACGACAACTGGAGCGAACCGTTCCAGTAGTCCTGTTCGGCGACGGGGGAGGGCTGCTCGACCCCGTTGCGGTAGGTGATCGAGCGGTCGGCGGAGAAGCTGCGGTTGATGGTGCCGGTGAGCTGGCCCCGGCGTCCGATGTCGAGGTTCAGGTTGGCACCGCCCGTGAAGGTGAGACGGCGGCTGCGCCGCGTGGGCGCCTCGACGCCGTTGCTCGTGCCGAGACGGTCGCTCGCGAGGTAGTCGGGCGTGACCGTGATCGAGAGCTGGCGCGACGGCGAGTACGTGACGCGCGTGCGCAGCGTGTAGTTGAGGTTCTCGTCGGCCGGAACGAGCACGCCGGTGCCGTCGGTGAGCACGCGCCAGTCACCGCGCGGCTGCTGCCGGGCGTTGTGCGTGAGGTCCACCGTGAGTCGCGGCGTGAGCACCGCGTTCAGGTTGGTCACCGAGTTGAAGTCGAGCGAGAGGTCGTTGCGGTCGGTCGCGAACGGGAAGAACTCGTAGTCGGCCTGGATCGAGTTCGTCTGGCTGGCGGTGAGGCCGCGCAGCATGCGGTAGCTCCAGCGCCACTCGGCGCGGTACGAACGCGTGTCCGTGTTGTTGCTGGTGGACAGCGCGGGCAGGTTGATGGAGCGGATGAGCGAGACCTCGGTCGCGAGACCGGTCGTGAAGCGCTCGGACCGCGCGTAGATCGCCTCGATGCGATACGACTGGCGGTAGTTGTCGCGCGGCGTCGGGGGCGAGGCCGAGTCGGCGATGGCGCTCGACCGGAACTGCGAAAGGCTGATGCTGGTGTTGACCTTGGCGGTGATGCGCTCGCCGAAGGGACGCGTGAGCGTGGCGTTGGCCTGACGGTTGTCCTGCGTCTCGGCGTAGCCGAACGCGCGGTTGCGGCGCGGGAAGCGCGACTCGCCGATCGCGTTGGCGTAGTCGGCGTCGAGCGCCCACGGTCCGTACACCCAGCGGCCGAGCGCGCGCACGCCCTTGTCCTGCCGCGTGCCCTGCAGTGTGCGGTTGCGACCGGCGTTGGCGGACACGTTGAGGAAGCGGTCGTTGTCCAGACGCAGGCGCACCGTGGCGTCCACCGTGGAGCCCGAGGTGAGCAGACGATTCACCGTGTCGGCGTCGGTCGGCGTCTCGACGCGCGTGTTGCGCGTGGCGTAGTTGACGTTCAGGCCCACCGGCGAGGTCGCGAACATCTGCAGGGCGCCGCGCAGGTTGCCCGAGAGGTCGCTCGTGCGCAGCGTCGTGGTGGCCGAGGGCCGCCGGGTGCGCGCGAGGTTGCCGTTGAGCGCGCCGGTCAGGTCGTGCGACAGCCAGCCGCCTCGCGTCCAACGCACACGGCCGTTGACGTCGCCCGAGAAGCCGCGCTTCACCTGCGAGAAGTTCTTGAGGTCGAGGATACCGGCGAACGCGTTGACCTCGGAGTTGAGGTCGCGGACGATCTCCTGACGGGTGCGGCTCGAGAGCTGGAACTCGGTCTTCGTCTCGCCCTCGTTCGAGGTCGAGCCGGGGTCGAGGTTGTCGAACCCCGTGATCGCCAGACGCCCACCCACGGACAGTCGCGGGTTCAGGCGCCAGTTCGCCTCGCTCGTGGACTCGCGCGTCTGGCGCAGGCTGAGGCGGTCGCCGGCCGTGGAGCGGTCCATGATGATGTTGGTGCCGTTGCGCAGGAACAGCGGGCCGCGCGACAGGGTGTAGTCGGCGCCGTTGCTCCAGGTGCTGTTCGATTTGCCGACGTTGTAGCCGCTCGTGTACTTGAACGCGGTGCGCGAACCCGGGCCCATCGCCATCGAGAGCGGGTTGAAGCTCTCGCGCAGGATGATCGGGCCGACCGAGTCCACCGGCACCCCCATCGAATCCGCCATCGTGACGAGGCGCACCATGGGCAGGCGGTAGCGGATCATGAGCGCGCGCAGCGTGTCGGGCAGCATGCGCAGGCTGTCCGCGCGCTCGAACAGACCCGCGAACCGCAGGTCGAGCGTGTCCCGCAGCAGCGTGGTGTCCGCGAACGCGAAGCGCGACGACGCCGGCGCCTGGGCCCGGAGGGGCGGCGCCTGCAGCGCGATCACCGACAGGATGATCGCCAGCATGGGGAGCAGTCGGCGGGTCTTCGTCATTCCGAGCGGGTGGGGCTCCGGTTCCTGGTCGTGCGACACGTCCCCCGGACGGCCCTTCGCGTGGCAGAACTCCGTCCGGTGCCGGGCGGTAACGAGCCGTCACGGTCGGTCATCGGCAGGGGAACGGGTGCTTTCCAGCGCAATGCGTCGAGCCGGCGCGGCGTGGCGCGCGATGGGCGCTCGGTGGCGCGACGGAGGGCTCCGACTCGCCGGGAACGAATCTCTAACCCGTTGTGCCGTTGCGAATTGTAAGGGCGAAAGCGTTCCCCCAGTGGAGCCCGTCCGGTTTGCCGCCCGCTGCGCGCGGGTGCTAGCGTCAGCCCGTTTCCGCAGGCACGGACGCCCGGTTCCGGATTCCGGTTCCCATCTTGCTATGGGTGACGGGGCTCGCGCGTCTCCGTTCCAACCTCCAGCACACGA
>JBEGJG010000152.1:0-11104 GCA_041184705.1 Candidatus Eiseniibacteriota bacterium | reverse complement strand
CCCTTCGCACCCGACGCTGCGCGTGCGCGCGTCGAGCGCGAGGGCAGGCGAGCGTTCGCCCCTCGTCCGTTCGACTCGCAACCGGCCTCGGGCCCCGACGGTGTCTGGGACGCGACGTTCGAGACGCAGGGACTCGACGGGAACGTGTACGCACTCGTGGTGGACGGTGCGGGGAACCTCTACGCCGGCGGGGCGTTCTCGCATGCGGGTGGCGTGGTCACCAACGGCATCGCGAAGTGGGACGGCCACGAGTGGTCGGCGCTCGGCACGGGCATGAACGACATCGTGCTGTCGCTCGCGGTGGACGCCGCGGGTCACGTGTACGCCGGCGGGTGGTTCACCACCGCGGGCGGGGTGGCCGCCCAGCACGTCGCACGCTGGGACGGGACCTCGTGGGCAGCGCTGGGCGAGGGCGTGGACGCCGCCGCGCAGGCCCTGGCCGTGGACGGTGCGGGACGGCTCTACGCAGCCGGTGGGTTCACGGTGGGTTCACGCTCGCGGGCACGGTGATCGCGAACGGGATCGCGAAGTGGGACGGCGTCGCATGGTCGGCGCTGGGCTCGGGGATGGACTTCGCCGTTTACGCGTTGGCCGTGGACCACGCGGACAACCTTTACGCCGGTGGCTACTTCACGCTCGCGGGTGGTATACCGGCCAACTCGATCGCGAAGTGGAACGGCAGCGCGTGGTCGGCGCTCGGCACCGGCATCGACAACTCCGTGTATGCGCTGGCCGTGGATGCGGCCGGTCATGTCTACGCTGGCGGCGACTTCTCGAGCGCGGGCGGCGTCGAGGCCTACGGCATCGCGAAGTGGAACGGGGCCGCGTGGTCGGCGCTCGGCGGAGGGCTTTACGGCCCTGCGTTCGCACTCGCCGCGGACACCACAGGCAACCTTTACGTGGGGGGTGGGTTCACGAGTGCGGACGGCGTGGTCGCGTCGTGCACCGCGAAGTGGGATGGCGGCGACGTCCTCGGTCGCACCCTACGTCGCGGCTCTGGCGCTCGACGGGGTGAGCGGTCGTCTCCACGCGGGTGGCGCGTTCGCGTCCGCAGGCGGGACCCCGTCCTCGAACATCGCGGTGATGGGAGCGCTGTTCCCGATCCTCGCCTCGGGGGACGCGCACGGGAGCATCGAGCCGAGCGGTTGCGTGATGCTGGCGCGCGATGGGAGCGCGACCTTCCGTGTCGTACCCGCGCCCGGGTACCGGGTCGAGGACGTGATCGTGGACGGCGTGTCGGTGGGCCAACGATTCCTGCACCGGTTCGCGAGCGTGCGCGAGCCGCACACGCTCTCGGCGACGTTCACCGCACTCGCGCTCCCGCTGGTGAAGGCCCGATCCTGCTCGCGCCCGCGAGGCCGAACCCGTTCCGTACGAGCACGACGTTGCGGTTCTCGCAGGCCCGGGCCGGGCACGTGGACCTGCGTGTGTACGCGGTGGACGGCCGGGCCGTGCGCACCTTGTCGGTCGGCGAGTTCGACCCGGGTGAGCATCGGGTGGAGTGGGACGGTCGAGACGACGCGGGCCGCCCGCTGCGCGAAGGGGTCTACTTCGTGCGTCTGGTCACCCCGCAGGTCGCGCGAACGCGGGTGGTGGAGCTGCTTCGGTAGCCCGCCGTGGGCCGCCCGCGTGCCTTCCGCGCGGGTGCGCCGGGCCTTGTGCCGCGCGGTTCCAGCCGCTAGAGTCATCGGCCGCGCGTCATGGTGACGCGTTCGTTCCGTTCGGGAGTCCCATGACCGCGTACAAGCACCGTCTGCGCCGCAAGCTCCGCAAGGCCAAGTCGCGCAAGAAGGCCGAGAAGGACAGCGCCGGCAAGAAGAAGCGGAAGTAGCCGGTCCTCGCGACCGCGCGCCACCAGCCCCGACGAGCCTCGCTCGCCGGGGTTCGTCGCATCCGGTGGTGGCCTCGGTGCGGTTGCACCGGTCGCGGTGGCTGTGCCAGCCTGACCGGGTTCGGAACGGTCCGTGCGTTCCCGTCCGTGCGTTCCCCCATGCGACAAGGAGAGTCCATGACCCCGCGTATCCTGATGGCGTTCCTCGCCGCCGCGCTGCTCGCCGGCTGCAACGAGACCGCCCAGAAGACCGATTCGTCCACGACCGGCGGTGCCCCCTCGACGCCTGCGACCACCGAGGCCGCGGCTCCCGCCACCGGAGGCAAGGTGCACAAGCTCGCCAGCGGACTGCAGTACGAGGATCTCGTCGTCGGCAACGGCACCATGGCCGAGCCCGGCATGAACGTGTCCGTGCACTACACGGGTTGGCTCACCGACGGCACCAAGTTCGACAGCAGCGTGGATCGCGGCCAGCCGTTCCAGTTCCAGCTCGGGGCCGGCATGGTCATCCGCGGTTGGGACGAGGGCGTGAAGGGCATGCGCATCGGTGGCAAGCGCAAGCTCACCATCCCGTCCGACATGGGTTACGGCGCGCGCGGTGCGGGTGGCGTGATCCCGCCCAACGCCACGCTGGTGTTCGACGTCGAGCTGCTCGGCGTGAAGTGAGCCGGGCTCCACACCATCGTCGTACGAGCGGCGCGGGGCCCGATGCCCCGCGCCGTCTCGCTTCCCCGAAGGACAGGACATGACGCACGCCGACGCCGGCCTGGCGCTGCTCGACATGGTGCGCGGTATCCTCGAGCTCGAACCCGAGCGCGTCACCGAGCGCGAGCGCGGTCTCGAGTGGTGGCCGCATACGCACGTCATGCGCTTCACCGCCACGCCGCCGCGACCCGACGGTGCGGTGGTGGTCGCGGTCGAGACCCCGCTGCTCGGGGGGCTCGCCCCGAGTGCCGGGCTGTTCGGCAAGCTGGCGTTCCGCAACGCGCGCGACCCCGGTCTGTCGGCGCTGCGGTGGGACTCCACCACGGGCGAGGTCTCGTTGCGCGCGGCGGTGATCGCGCGTCCCGGCGGGCCCGACCTGCCCGTCGCGCAGCGGCTCTCGCACGCGGCCATGCTGCAGGTGGGCGATGCGGTGCGCACCGCCGATTCGCTCGCGGTCGAGTTCCCCGAGGCGCGCCTGCTCACCACTGCGCCGCCGCAGCCGGGACTGGAAGCCGTGCCGCAGGTCGAGGCGTGGCAGGCGTACGCCGAGCAGGGGGCCGCGCTGGCCACCGACCTCGCTGCGCAGGTCGCCGCTGCTGCGAACCTGAGCCCCGCGCCGTGGCTGCGCGTCACGCGCGCCCCGCACGGGATCGACGCCGAGATCGCGTGCGCGCCCGATCACGAGCGCACCGGGCCCGGGCAGGGCGTGGCGCTGCTGCGCGTGAGCGCGGCCCAGTCCCACCCGCGTCTGGGCCCCGGGCTCGTCATGGTGCTGGTGCCGCCGCCCGACACCGAGCCCAAGCCCGAACGCGCCCCTGCGACCGCCGTGCTCCTCAACGAGGCCGAGGCGCGCGAGTGGACCGGTGTGGATGCGCTCGGCGGCTGGTGCGTGCACCCGTCGGCCGGGCTCTCGCACGTCACGTTCATGCCCGCGATCGTGCTGCACGAGGACACCCTCGGCGTGCTGGCGTGGCAGGCCGGCATCCGTGCGCGCTGGGCGGTGGGCCTGTGCGCGCGCGTCGAGGCCATGCGCGCGTCCCGCGGCGGGGCCACCCCAGCCGGCGACTGACGACCCCGAGGGCGTTCGGCGCTCGAGCCGCAGCGCCCGTCGGGTGTGTCGCAGGCGGCGCGGGACGGTCGTGCGTCGTGTGCTACGGTCGCGCACCGTGTCCCCGTCCTTGCCGCGCACCCCGTGGCGCGGACCGAGCGTCCGCGCGGGAGCCCCGATCGTCATGATGACCCCGTCGCGTCCCGGCCGCCTCGTGCGGACCGCGTTGCCCGCCCTCGTCCTGGCCTGCACCCTCGACAACGCGCACGCCGCGCCCGCGCGAGCGGTCGAGCCGGTGAAGCTCGAGGCCAAGTCGTTCAAGGGTCTCGAGTGGAGGTCGATCGGACCCGCCAACATGGGGGGGCGCATCTCCGACCTCGCGGTCGTGCCCGGCAACCCCGCCGAGTACTACGTCGCCACCGCCACGGGCGGCGTCTTCAAGACCACCAACGGCGGCACCACGTGGAAGCCCGTGTTCGACGACCAGCCGGTCGCGAGCACCGGCGCGATCGCCGTGGGCCCGCAGCGCCCCGCGCGCGTCTGGGTGGGCACCGGCGAGGCGAACAACCGCAACTCGTCGGGTTGGGGCCGCGGCGTGTACCTGTCCGACGACGGCGGGACCACGTGGACGCTGCGCGGGCTCGAGCGCACCGCGCAGATCGCGCGCATCGTCTGCGACCCGACCGACAGCAACACGGTGTGGGTGGCCGCGCTGGGTCGGTTGTGGGGGCCCAACGCCGAACGCGGCGTGTTCAAGACCACCGACGCCGGGCGCACCTGGAAGCACGTGCTCGCGGTGGACGCCAACACCGGCGCGGTGGATCTGGTGCTCGACCCGCGCCACCCCGGTCGCGTGGTCGCGGCGCTCTACGCGCGGCGTCGCACGCCGTGGTCGTACTCGGGCGTCTCGAACACCGGCGGTGTGTTCCGCACCACCGACGGCGGCGCCACGTGGACGCGCGCCGAGGGCCTGCCGGCGCGCACCGGACGCATCGGGTTGGCCGGCTGGGCGCGCAACCCCGACGTGCTGTACGCGGTCGTCGAATCCGACGAGGGCGGGCGGCTCTCGGACTTCGAGGAGACCAGCCGCGCGGGCGGCGTGTTCCGCTCCGACGACGGCGGTGCGCGCTGGACGAGATTGAGTCCGTACACGCCGCGGTCGTTCTACTTCTCGCAGATCCGCGTGCAGCCCGACGACAGCACGCGCGTGTACCTGCTGGGCACCGACCTGTGGCTGTCGGACGACGGCGGCGTCACGTTCCGTTCGGGCGGCATGCGCGGGGTGCATCCCGACTGCCACGCCATGTGGATCGACCCGTCCGACCCGCGCCACGTGCTGCTCGGCACCGACGGCGGCGTGAACGAGAGCCGGGATCGCTCGGTCACGTGGCGGTTCCTCGACAACATGCCGATCGGGCAGTTCTACAACGTCACCACGAACATGCGCGAGCCCTACTACGACGTGTTCGGCGGACTGCAGGACAACCAGAGCTGGGGAGGGCCGTCGCGCACGCGGTTCGAGATCGAGAACTGGCTCGACGACTCGCGCACCGGGCACGGCATCATGAGCGAGCACTGGTTCGTGCTGGGCGGCGGCGACGGGTTCCACGTCGGGGCCGATCCCACCGACCCGGACCTCGTCTACTACGAGTCGCAGGGCGGCGAGTTGGGCCGCCAGCACCTGCTGTCGGGCCGCGAGCGCAACCTGAAGCCGTCGCCCAACGAGGGCGAGCCCGCGTTCCGCTTCAACTGGAACACGCCGTTCCAGGTCTCGCCGCACGACCCGTCGGTGCTGTGGATGGGGGCGCAGTACGTGTTCCGCCTCACCGAGCGCGGCGACCGCTGGGCTCGGGTGAGCCCCGACCTCACCACCGCCGATCCCGCGCGCATGACCGCGGCCGGATCGGGCGCCGAGCAGTACTGCACCATCACCACGCTCGCCGAGTCGCCTGCGCGCGCCGGGCTGCTGTGGGCGGGCACCGACGACGGCAAGGTGTGGGTGTCGAGCGACGGCGCCGCGACGTGGCGCGACCTCACCGCCAACGTGAAGGGTCGCCGGTGGACGAGTCGGTCGCCTACCTGGCGTACGACGCGCACCGCTCCGACGACGACGCCACCTACCTGTTCGTCACGCGCGATCAGGGCCGCACGTGGACGTCCATCGCGGCCGGTCTGCCCAAGGACACCCCGGTCAAGGTGGTGCGCGCTGGTCGGCGCAACCGCGACCTCGTGTACGTGGGCAACGAGACCGGGTTCTGGTTCAGCCTCGACGGGGGTAAGCGCTGGCTCGAACTGGGCGAGGGCCTGCCCACCGTGGCGGTGGACGACATCCACGTGCAGCCGCGCGACCTCGATCTCGTGATCGGCACGCACGGTCGCAGCGTGTACGTGCTCGACGGCGCGCAGGTGTTCGAGGAGTGGACGCCGCGCGTGCTCGAGGACACGCTGTCGTTCTTCACGCCGCGCACCGCGTGGGCGTGGCACAAGCGTCCGCTCGGCGGCAAGTGGGGGAGCGCGGAGTTCAGCGCGCGCAACCCGGCGTTCGGGGCGTGGTTCGACTACTTCGTGCCGCGCGAGGTCGCAGGCGGGGTCACCATCACGGTGGCGGACTCCGCCGGACGCACCGTGCGACGGCTCGACGGACCCGGCGCGGCCGGGTTCCAGCGCGTGGTCTGGGACCTCACCGCGGGCGATCCCAAGACGCGCATCCGGCGCCGGGAGTGGAGCGGCCAGGCCCCGCTCGTGCGACCCGGGCGATACCGCGTCACGATCGCGGCCGGCAGCGCGCGCGTGCGCGAGCAGTGGGTCGAGGTCCGCGCCCTGCCGGGCACCCATTCCGGCGGGCTGTGAGGGGCGCGGGCGGCCTCCCCGGAGGGTCTCGGGAAGGCCGCCCGCGTCGGTCGTGCGCACCGACGCGCCCGTCCGGGTGCGGTGGGCGCGGCTGCGACAGGGGTTGACCGCAGCGCCCGGAGAGTCCATTCTCCCTGCCGTCGGAGCCGGGTTCCAGGTTCGCTCGCATCAGCGTTCCAGCCGCAGGTCCTTCGCGACCGCGGCTGTTTTCGTTGCCGGGGGAACGGACCCGAACCGACACTGTTCACGCGCTACCCCGATGCTTGTGGGAGCGCAGTGGTTATGGGGGGAGACCCCCGCGGTCGGAAGGAGTTCGCAGTGGCTACCGGTACTGTCAAGTGGTTCAACGACGCCAAGGGTTTCGGTTTCATCTCGCAGGAGGGTGGCGAGGACGTGTTCGTGCACTTCTCCGCGATCCAGGGTGACGGCTTCAAGACGCTGGCCGAGGGCGAGCGTGTCGAGTTCGACATCACCAAGGGTCCGAAGGGCCTGCAGGCGGCCAACGTCCGCAAGGGCTGATTCGGTCCTCACTGCATAGCGTCGATCCGCCGGTCCGAGTGGCAGCTCGGACCGGCGGATTCTTTCATGCCCGATCGCGCTCGCGGTCCTCGCGCATGCGCACGGGCGAGGCGGCCAGCGTGTCGAGCGACACGAACCCGTCGCGCCCCACCGTGGCGAACGACAGCACGCCGGTCGGGCATTCGCTCACGCACGCCGAGCACCGCACGCACTCCGGGTCGCGCATGGGTTCGCCTCGCTGCGCGGGCGTCATGACGTCGATCCCCATGTGGCAGACGGTCGTGCAGCGGTTGCACGAGATGCAGCGCTCGGCCTCGGAGGCGATGGCGAACCGCGAGAAGCGCGCCACGAGGTGCATGAACGCCGCGAGCGGGCACAGGAAGCGGCACCAGACCCGGCCCGAGAGCCAGAAGTACGCGCCGTAGCCCAGCACGCCCGCCAGCGCCACGTCCACGATCCATTTCCAGCCCGGCAGCAGCAGCGTGTCGAACACGCGCCCGGCGGGATCGTCGCCGGGCACCGCCCAGCCCACGATGCGCACCACGAGCAGCGCGAACGCCAGCGCGAGCAGCACCTGCCCGGCGAGGTTGGCGCGGTTCCAGCCGGGCCCGTGCGGCATGCGGGTGCGGTGGTCGTCGCCCACGGTCTCGGCGAGCGCGCCGCACGAGCAGATCCAGCCGCAGTACGCGCCCTTGCCCCAGCGCAGCACGGCCCACGGGATGAGCACGAACGTCTGCAGCGCACCGATGCCGATCCACGCCCACAACGGCTGGTGCGTGAAGACGTTGTACACGTTGAGCGGCCACGCGAGGATGAACCCGTAGGCGCGCCAGTACTCGCGGCCGTGGCCGTACGACACGGCGGGGAAGAGCGCGTCGGCGATGTCGCTCGGCAGCGCACCGTTCGCCCCGGCGAGCGGCAGCAGGAACTCGGGCAGCAGGAACAGCGGCACGACCTGCACCGCCATGAGCGTGAGCGTCTGCGCGGTCACGTAAGGCGTGGCGCGTCGCCGGATGCGCCGAGCGCCGAACAACGCGATCGCGATCGTGTAGGCGAGCGTGTACCAGAACGACGGCCCCGAGGCCGAGATCGCGAGCACGCCGAGCGGACTCGCGGGGTTCGCGGCCTGCTCGGCGAGCGCACCCCCCAGCGCCGCGAGGCGCTCGGGCACGTCGAACGGGAACGCCCCGTGGCGTGCGGCGAGCGCGTGCAGGACCCCGCCCGACTTCCAGTCGTAGAGCGCGGTGCAGAACGCCAGGAACGCCGCGAACGCGACGCGGTCGGGGGTGCGCCACTCGCCCTGCAGTCGCACGCCCGAGCGTCGCAGGAACGCCAGCGGGGCCTCGCGACCGATGAACGTGAACACCGCTTCGGCCGCCACCTCGTGCTCGCCCTGCGGGCCCGCGAGTCGCACGGTGTCGGGCGTGATCGCGACCACGCGGTGCTCGTATCGCGGTGCGATGCGGAATGCGGCGACCTCGGCCTCGACCCTCGCGCGCACCTCGGGCTTCGCGCGCACCGGTTCACGACCACGGTGCACCAGCGTGACCGGCGCACCCGCGGACGCGAGCGCGACCGCCGCCTCGCAAGCCGAGTCGCCGCCGCCCACCACGAGCACGGGGCGACCCGCGAACGCGGTGGGGTCGTGCAGGCGCGGACTCACGTGACCGAGCGTCTCGCCCGGCACGTCGAGCCGACGGAAGTCCCCCGATCGCCCGATCGCCACCAGCACGCGATGGGCGCGAAGCGTGGAGCCGTCGGCGAGTTCCACCGCGAGCGCTCCGCCCTCGCGGCGAACACGCTCGGCGCGCGCGGTGCGCACGGGCAGGCCCGCGGCCGCCCACTGCGTCTCGATTTCCTCGACCAGCGCCTCCTTCACCGGTGCGCTGATGCGCAGCGCACCCGCGGGCTCGAACGTGGTGGGATAGGTGAGGATGGGCTTGGCGACCGGGAACGCTCGCAGCGTGGCGAGCGGGAGTGCGGCCTCGAGGAGCTCGCAGCTGAGCCCGAGACGCTGGGCCTCGAGCACGGCGTTGAGCCCCGCGGGGCCGCCACCCAGCACGATGAGGTCGGGGAGGGCGCGGTCGCGCGTGGTGGGTAGGCCCGTCGCGATCGCCCGCACCGCGCGCGCCCCGGAGTCGAGCGCGTACTTGAGCAGCGGCACCCCGGTGAGGTCGCCCGCCACGTACAGCCCGGGCACGTTCGTGGCCCCGTCGGGCCCGAGCACGGGCAGCGGCTCGACGCGGCCCGCGGGCCAGCGCAGATGGAGCCAGTCGGCGAAGCGATGGAGCGGACGGTTCACGGGGGTCTCCTCGTGCGATAGTGTGCCGCACTCTGAACGAGCCCCCGGCCGCACTCAAGCGGCCCGCACCCCGGAGAGTCCGTGAAGCCCACCCGTCGCGACCGCCGCGAGAAGCGCACGCTCAAGGCCGACTACCTCGAGCCGTTGGTGCAGGCGCTCGGCGACGCCACCGTGCTCGCGGGCGTGCGCAGCGAGGAACTGGCCCCGGTCGCCTATCAGCTCGCGCTCTACTTCGGGTTGCGGCGCGACCCGGCCACCTCGGCCGTGCTCGCCGACCTGTACGAGCGCGTGCTCGCCGAGCGCTCGATCGAGGAGCGCACGGAACTCGTCGAGGACCTCGTGGCCTCGGTGTCCGGGGGGGCGAGCAGCGTGCTCGCGCTCCTGCCCGTGCTGCAGCACGAACGCGACGCCGGGCTGGTGCGCAGCGCCGCGATGACGTTCGCCACGCGCATGGCGCCCACCGAGGGTGACGTGCTCACGGGCCCGCGCCTGTTGCGCACGCTGCTCGACCACACCGAGTCCGACGCCGTTCGCGCGGGCCTGGTCGGCGCGTTGGTCGCCATGGGCGATGCGCGCGTGCGGCCGTTGCTGGCGGGCACGTGGGCGCTGCTGCCCGACGATGCGGTGAGCGCGCTCGCCGAGTTGCCGCGCACCACCGCCACGCGACTCGAGGTGGAGTGGTTGCTCGACGGGCTCGAGGACGCCTCGCCCGCGCGCTTCGCCACGATCGCGGCCTCGCTCGCGCGCCTGCCCGCCGAGGGCGGGGGGCGCATCCTCGATCTGGAACGCGAGCTGCCCGCCGGTCCCGGCGGGGATGCGCTCACCGTACTGCGCGACCTCGCACCGTCGGCCCTCGCGGCGGAACTCGCGCCGCGCCTGTCCGACCTTGCGCGCCGCGCCGCCCCGGGGGCACTCGACGCGGTCTCAGCCGCGTTCGCGTCCTGACACCGCGCCCTCGCCGAGCAGCCCCACGATCACCGCACCCAGGATGACGGCCGCGCCCACGATCGCCGTGGTGCCCGGGCGCTCGTGCAGCACCAGCGTGCCGAGCCCCAGTGCCACGACCGGGATGATGACCGAACTGAAGCTGATGCGCGTCACCGGCCAACGTGCGATGAGCCACGTGAACGTGGTGAACGCGCCGATCGAGCCCACGGTGACGAGGTAGATCACCGGCCACCATGCGTCCCCTTGCGGCAGGTGCTGCGGTTCGCCGAGCGCTCGGCTCGCGAGCAGGCAGACCACCGCGCCCACGCCGTGCGCCCACGCGTTGCTCGTGAACGGGTCGAGCGCTTCGGCTCGCTTGAGCAGCACGCCCGACATGCCGGCGGTCGTGGCGGCCGCGGCCACCGCCGCCATGTGCAGCGGCGCGATCGCACCCGTGATGCGGGACGAGACCAGCACCGTGACGCCGACGAGCGCGACGAGCGAGGCGCCGACGATGCGCGGTCGCAGCGGCTCGAGCCCGAGTGCGCGGGCGAACAACGCGGTGGTGAGCGGGATGGTGCCGTAGAAGATGGCCGCGAACCCGCTCGGTACGCTCACCTGTCCCCAGTAGAGGAGCGGCAGGCTCACGCCGAAGTTGAGCGTGCCGTATCCGAGCGCCGACCGGATGCCGCGCGCGCCCGGCCACGGGCGTCGCAGCACGAGGCCGAGCACCGCGAACAACCCCGCCGCGAGCGCGAGGCGCAGCGCCGAGCCGAGCACCGGGGGCGTGCCCGCGTTGCTCATGCGGATGAACAGGAACGTGCTGCCCCAGATGGCGCAGCAGGTCAGGAACGCCAACCAGGGCAGGGGGCCGCGCGCGGTCGCGCTCATGGTGTGCTCGAGGAGTCGGGGGTGGGGCGCA
>JBEGJG010000151.1:0-8785 GCA_041184705.1 Candidatus Eiseniibacteriota bacterium | reverse complement strand
TCTCGCGCCGCACTTCCGCCTGCTGCTCGTGACCGGCGTGCTCGGCGGCTTCACGACGTTCTCGGCGTTCTCGTGGGAGACGCTCGCGCTCGTGCGCGGAGGCTCGCTCCCCGCGGCGATCGGCTACGCCGCCGGTTCGGTCGCGGGCGGACTGCTCGCCGCGCTCGCCGGACTCGTGCTCACGCGACGCTAGTCGCGTCCCCTAGCGACGGGACGCGGGCGGCAGACGCAGCCGCTGCCCCTTCTGCACGTGCGCGTTCACGAGGTCGTTCTCCATCATGATCGCGGCCACCGACACCGACCAGCGCGCCGCGATCGCCGCCAGCGTCTCGCCGTCGCCCACCACCACCTGCGTCGGCCGGGGCTCGGGGGTCGTGACGACGACCGTGGGCGGCACGACCACGGCGACGGGGCGCGGCGCGGGTGCCACGACCGCACTCGCGACCGGCTTCGGTGCGACGACGGCAGGCGCCACGGGGCCGACGGGTTCGGGCTCGACGATCGGCGGGACCGGCCGCGGCACGACCGGCACCACCGCACGCGACGACACGGCGAGCGGAGAGCGCGCCACCGACACCGCGCGCTCGACGACCACCGGGGAGGCGGTGCCGGCCTCGGGCAGCACGACGAGGTCCTCGGCCGCGATCGGTACCGGGACCGCCGCGGGCACCACGGCGGGCACCGTGGGCACGGTCGGGACCGGCATCGTGCGCGGGACGGGCGGTGCGGTCGGCGCAGGGATGCGCGTGGTCATCACCGCGGGGCGCGGCGACTCCGTGCGCACGACCGCAGCCACCACGGGCGCCGGCGCGGACGACGCTTCGCTCGCACGCGGCTCGCGGCTCGAGCCGCGGAACGCCAGACCGATGCGATGCGCGCCGGCGGCCTCGTCACCGTCGGGCGTGAACGCGTAGTCGAGCCACGCCGGACCCGCCGCGACCCCCAGACCGAACGACGCTCCCGTGAGCGCGTCCTCGGACGAGGACTCGAGCATCTGGCGCCAACCCGCGCGCACCGCGAGCCGGTCGCGCCACCGCCACTCGCCACCCGCGCGCACGCTGCGACGACCGTGCGAGGGCGACTCCAGATCGACCGCGACGCGCGCACCGCGCGCGGCGTCGTCCCACGCGAGCCCGGCGGCGATCACCGCGGGCAGGTCGTAGCGCGTGCCCCCGTAACGGATGCCACCACCGATGTGGCGCGCCGCGACCGCGGCCCCGAACGGTCCCGAACGCGCACGCAGCCCCGCCTCGAACGCGAGCCCGCTGCCGTTCACGCCCGCGAGCGACTCCGTCACCCACTCCGCCCCCACACCGACACCGATGGCGCGACCGATCGGATGCGCCACGCGCAGGGCGAGTGCGAGATCGCTCACCGAGAGGTCCCCGGTCGGGTTGCCCGCGAGGTCACGCCCCTCGATCCCGGACTCGCGCTGCACGACCGCCTGCAGGCCCCAGCGCATCGCACCCGCGCCGCGCCCCCCCGTCGCGAGCCAGTCGTGCGACGCCCCGGCCGGCGAGGGCGCGTGCGCGATCGCGAAGCCGGTGCGATCCACCGCGGCGAGCGCGGCCGGGTTCCACGCCGCGGCCGCGAGACCGTCGCCGAGCGCGAGCGTGGCCCCCGCCCTACCGGCGCTGGAGGCCGCCGCACCCACGTTGAGGAACGCCGCCGGTGCGGTGCCCACGCTGTTCGCGGCGCGCACCGGGAGCGCGCCCACCAGCAGGGCGCACACGAGCATCATGAGGCGCGCGATCACGGCACCCTCACGATGCGCGTCAGGCGCGCACGACCGTCCCCGCGCAACCACGCGCGGTACAGCCCGGGCGCGGTGACGCGCCCCTGATCGTTCCGACCGTCCCACTCGACGCGCGTGGCCTCGACGACCGTGAGCACGCGCACGCGCTGGCCGGCGGCATCCTGGATCTCGACCGTGGCGCGACCGAGCGCATCGGTCGGCAAGCGGAGCGGGATCGTCACCGGCTGTCCGGTCGCACTCGGGTTCGGCCACGGCGCCTCGATCGCCCAGTCCCCGGTGGCGACGGCACGCAGCACGATCACGACCGATGCGCTGCGAGCGCCCTCGTTGCCCGAGGCGTCCACCGCGGTCACCGCGTACCACAGTCGCGCCGAGTCGGGCGGTGCGGCATCCGTGTACAGGGCCGTGGGCAGCAGCGTGGTGCTCACGCGCACGAACGGCCCGGTCGCAGCGGTCGCACGGTAGGCGTGATAACCCGCCAGATCCGGTTCGGCGTTCTCGTCCCATGCGAGCCGCACCCCGTTCGCGACACGCGCGAGTCCGAGCCCCGCGGGCGCAGCGGGCGGTGCGGTGTCGAGACGACGCGAGACGACGAGGCACGAGCAGAGTGCTCTCGATGGGCGAGAGCCGGTTCACATCGTCCACCGCGCGCGCCACCACCCATACGTCGCGGTCGCGGTCCATACCGGTGAAGGTGATCGTGTGCGGCGTGCCGGCCACATCGGGCGCGGGCAATCCCACGACGAGCACCGCGGCGTCCCAGTTCGCCTCGGTGATCGCCTCGTACGCCCAACGCACCTCGACCGCGGCGGCGATCCCGTCGAGCCCATCGTCGCCGACGTCGGCCCACGACACGCTCACGTCGGTGTCCCCGGCCGCGACGAGGGCCAGCGCGATGGCTGCCGGCGGCGTGACGTCGGCCGAGGGCAGCGTCACCGCTCGCACGACGTTCGAGAGGATCGAGACGTTGCCCCGCTCGTCCAGGGTGCGAAGCGCGAACCAGTGCTCGGTGCCGGGCAACAGCCCGCCGACGGTGAAGGTCTCGGGACGGCGTCGCGGCGGCATGGTCGGCCGCGGTGACGATGGGCGTGCGCGACCAGCGCAGGTCGTAGCCGGTCGCGCGACCGGTCGTGCTGTCGTCGCCCGGTGCGGTCCACGACAACGTCACCGTGGTCTCACCGACCTGCGCACGAGCGGGCCACGCACTCGCGAGTGCCAGCACGAGCACGAGCATCGGGACGAGGCGCGGGAGGAACGACATCCGGTTCGTGGCTCCGGGCGAGAGGGGATCCGCGCTCCTTGCGGATCCTGGGAAGGAGCCCGCGCGCGCGGGCCACGGGTGATGAGCATCGCCCGTGCCCACGCCCTCGTTCGGCGGGAGGAATCGCGCAAACACAAGCGGACCCGCGTGCTGGCCCCACGCGTGTTCGACGACGCGTCCGCGGGCACCGCCCCGGCGGGACCACGCGCGTTGCATCGCGCACGACCGCGGCTGGCAGGATGAGCGGTTCCAGCGCGCCGAGACCCACCTCCATCGAACCTTGTCGCACCGGGTCGAACCCTGCGGTTCCCGCGGCCGATTCGGGGCAAGAGACCCACTCGCGAGAGCGCGGAATCGTTGACGCTCGCGAGGCGCGGTCCGTATGCTTTTCCTTACAGTTTCACCCTCTCCCCTCAGTCGTGCAGTCGTGTCATACCCCCACGATCGACCGCACATCGGATGGATCCGTCGGCGGCTCCTCTCCCCCCTGCGTGCCGCGCATGAAGCGCGCCCGCTCCCACGGAACTCGACGCGTCCCCACGCTCGAGCGCGCCCATGGCCCGCTCCTCCCCGCTCGTCGTCCGCACCGCACACGACCGACCCGTTGACGCGCACCGCGTCGCCGGGCCGCGCCGGTGCGCGTGCGTCCGGAGCGCCGCATGATCGTCTCGACCTCGCTCTCGGCGCGCCGACTCGGCGACCTGCTGGTGGCGCACGGGGCGCTCTCCGCGGCGCAGCTCGAGCATGCGCTGCGTTCGCGTGCCGACGGTCGCGAGCGCCTGGGGCAGACGCTCGTACGTCTGGGACACCTCACCGAGCAGCGGCTCGCCGAGGTGCTGGCACAGCAGTTCGCGCTCCCGCTCGCGGGTATCGAGACGCTCACCGCAGCCGATCGTGACGCGGTGCGTCTGCTGCCCGAGCCGCTGGCCCGCGAGTCGCGGGTGCTCGTGCTCGCGCGACGCGGCGACACGCTCGAGCTCGCGGTCGCCGACCCGCTCGACGTCGTCACGCTCGACCACGTGCGCGCGCTCACGGGCTGCGCGCTCGACGTACGCGTCGCCACGCCCTCCGAACTCGACGAGGCGATCGGCCAGTTCTACTCCGAGCTGCGCACCACCGAGCACCTCGGCGCCATCCTCGACAAGATCGACCTCACCGCCTCGGTCTCCACCGACGACCAGGACGTGGACCTCGAGGCGCTCCGCGCGCAGGTCGAGGACGCCCCGGTCGTCCGGCTCGTGAACCTCATGATCGCCGAGGCGATCGAGGCACGCGCCTCGGACATCCACGTCGAGCCCATGCGGGACCGCGTCCAGGTCCGCTACCGCATCGACGGCGTGCTACACGAGGTGATGAAGCCCCCCAAGCACCTGCAGATGGCGATCGTCTCGCGCATCAAGGTGCTCGCCGACCTCGACATCGCGATCCGTCTGCTCCCGCAGGACGGCCGTCTCTCGGTGCACCTGCCGGACCGCGACGTGGATCTGCGCGTCTCGACGCTGCCGACCGCGCACGGCGAGAAGGTCGTCATGCGTCTGTTCGACAAGAGCGCCTTCGAGCGCCGCGTCGAGCACCTCGGGCTCGAGGGCGCCTCGCTGGTCGCGTTCGAACGCGCCATCCGCGAGCCGTACGGCATGATCCTCATCTCGGGCCCGACCGGATCGGGCAAGACCACCACGTTGTACTCGGCCCTGCGTGCGATCCAGTCCGAGCACCGCAACATGGTCACGGTCGAGGACCCGATCGAGTACGACATCGACGGCGTCGCGCAGGTGCACGCGAACGCGAAGGTCGGCATGACGTTCGCGCGTGCGCTGCGCTCCATCCTGCGCCAGGACCCCGACGTCATCATGATCGGCGAGATCCGCGACACCGAGACCGCCGACATCGCGGTCAAGAGCGCGCTCACCGGCCACCTGCTGTTCTCCACCGTGCACGCCAACGACGCGCCGGGCACGCTCACGCGCCTCGCCGACATGGGCGTGCCGCGTTACCTCGTGGGCTCCGCCATGTCGCTCGTCATGGCCCAGCGACTCGTGCGCCGCGTCTGCGAGCGCTGCAAGGAGACCGCGCTGCCGACGCACGAGGAACTCGCGCCGTTCGGTCCCGATGCCGCGTTGCTCGAAGGTCAGGCGGTGGCCCGCGGTCGCGGATGCATGGCCTGCAAGCAGACCGGCTACGCCGGTCGTGTCGCGTTGTTCGAGGTCCTCGAGCTGACGCGCGCCGTGCGCCGCATGGTGCTCGACGGCGCGAACGAGGACGAGATCCGCCGCCGCGCCCTCGCGGACGGCTTCGTCACCCTGCGCAAGGCGGGCATCCGCAAGATCCTCGACGGGGTCACCACCCTGACCGAGGTGCGCGCCGCGACCCTGGGGGACCACGACTGATGCCACGCTATTTCTACCGCGCGCGCGACCTCTCGGGCCGCCCGCACGAGGGGATCGAGGTCGCCGCCTCCGAGGACGAGGTGCTGCGTGCGCTGTCGCGCATGCAGCTCACCCCCGTGCTCATCGAGGCGCGCGTCCTCACCGGCGAGGCCACGCGACCGGCCGCGCCGACCGTCAGCGCGCCGCGAGCGGCGCGCGAATGGCTGCGCACGCCCATCGCCCCGGGCTCGGTGGCGCTCTTCGCCCGCCAGCTCTCGACCATGATGGCGGCGGGACTGCCGCTCGTGCGCGCGCTGCGCTCGATCGCGCGCGATCACAGCGACCGACGGCTGCAGGTCGTGCTCGAGCAGGTGAGCGACGACGTCCAGAAGGGCGAGTCGCTGGCCGCCTCGCTGGCGCGCCACCCCGAGGCGTTCGGTCCGGTGTTCGTGAGTCTGGTGCAGACCGGCGAGGTCAGCGGCACGCTCGACGAGGTCCTCGCGCACACGGCGGGCTACCTCGAACGCGCCGAGTTGCTGCGCCTCAAGGTCGAGGCCTCGCTGCGCTACCCCACCTTCATCCTGACGTTCGCGGGCGGCGTCCTGCTGGCGATGTTCCTCAAGATCATCCCGATGTTCTCGGGCATCTACGCGCGCTTCAACGTCGAGCTGCCGGCGCCCACGCGCGCCCTGCTCGCGGTGAGCGGCGCGGTCTCGGACAATGCCGTCCTCCTCGGCCTCTCCGCGGTGGTCGGCGTGATCGCGTTGCAGCTGTGGCGTCGCAGCGAGACCGGCCGCGTGCACTGGGACGCGCTCAAGTTCCGCATCCCGCTGTTCGGCCCGCTCATCCACATGTACGTCATGACCCGGTTCGCGCGCACCCTCGGCATCCTCGTGGGCAGCGGCACGAACATCCTGTTCGCGCTGCGCGTGCTGCGTCCGGTCCCCGGCAACCACCGCATCGCCAAGGGCATCGACGAGATGCGCACGGCCGTCGAGGGCGGCGCCTCGTTGTCGCGCGCCATGGCGGACGCCGAGGTGTTCCCGGACATGCTCATCCAGATGACCTCGACCGGCGAGGAGACGGGCCGGCTCGACGAGATGTTGACGCGTACGGCGGACTTCTACGAACAGCGGGTGACCGCGAAGGTGGAGGGCCTGTCGTCGTTGGTGGAACCCATCGCCATCGTGTTGCTCGGGTTGGTGATCGCGCTCATGCTGGTGGCGCTGTACCTGCCGATCTTCAACCTGGGTCAAGCGATGCGTTCGGGGATGGTTCACCCCTGAGGTCGGGGGATGCGGTCCCGGTCGAACGACCGGGGTCGTGGAGAGGGTCGCCGCGCGAGAGCGCGGGGCCGCAACTGGGTCTCGCGCCCGTGACGAGGAGGAACACCGTGGATCGCAAGCGAGAGAAGGGCTTCACCCTGATGGAGCTCATGGTGGTGATCGTGATCGTGGCCATCCTGGCCGCCGTCGCGGTGCCGCTCTACGTGAACTACGTGAAGGACGCGCAGCGCACCGAGGCGAAGGCGGCCATCGGAGCCGTCATCACCGCCCAGCAGACCTACCTGCAGCTGAACGGCCGCTACATCGGGACCGAGACGTTCCGGGTCGGGGCGACGGGCCAGTCGTTGAACTGCGACCTCACCGATGCCCTGAAGAACTGGGACATCTCGGTCACGGCCGGCGATGCGAACGGCTTCACCGTGGTCGCCACGGGCAAGGTCGGTGGCTCGACGGCCGGGCGCTCGGTGACGCTCAACTACTCGCGCACCGGTCAGGCCGTCTGGACCGAGAACTGACCTCCCTCCGCTCCCGGCCGTCCCCTTCGCGACGGCCGGGACGGGGCGGGTCCCACCATGCTCGACGAACGCGGCTTCTCGCTCATGGAAGCGCTCACGGCGGCCACCATCTCGGTGATCGCCGTGCTCGGGCTCGCCTACTCGTTCAGCATCGGGCACGGGCTCGTGGACCGCTACGAGGTCGCACGTGCCGCGGTCGGGGTCGCGCAGGCCCAACTGGAATCCATGGCGGTGCTGCCGCGCAGTGACGCACAGTTCGCGATCGGGTTCCGCTCCCCCTCCACGCCGTTCCTCTACGAGGGCCGCGAGGTCGGGAGCAGCGATTGGCGCGTCACCGCGCTCGACGACCCCGACCTGCCCGGCACCTCGGACTTCAAGCGGGTCGTGGTCACCGTGCGCTGGCGGCAGGACACCCGCATGGACTCCCTGTCGCTGGAACGCCTGTGGCTACCGTGAGGGGATTGCGCGCCGAGCGCGGGCTGACGCTCACCGAGGTGGCGGTCGTCATGATCCTCGGCACGATCGTCATGGGTGGACTGGTCGGCTTCTACCTGTCCAGTCAGGGCCTGTGGCTGGACGCCTCGACGCAGGCCATCGCGCAGCGCGAGGCCGACCTCGTGGCCTCGGCCGTGCGTGACAGCGTGCGCAAGTCCTCGCGCGCGATCGTGACCGCTTCGCCGGACTCGCTCCGTCAGCAGGTCGCTCTCTACCGGGGCGGTGAGGCCGCACCTTACTGGTACTTCTTCTGGAACCCCTCGGACTCGCTCGTGTACGCGGGCCCCGATGTGACCGATGCCGCCGCCGGGCCCATGGGCGTCTCCCCCGTCGAGCGCTTCCAGTTGCAGGCCTCCTCGTACGCGGTTCGTCTCGACCTGCGTATGCGCTCGGCCAGCGGGGATCGCATCGAGACCAGCGCGTTCGCGATCATGCGCAACTCCGCGGAGTACGCGAGGCTCGCGAACCGATGATCCCGCACGCCTTCCGCCCCGCGGCGCGCGACGAGCGTGGGTTCCTGCTCGTGGGCGTGATCATGTTCATGCTCGTGGGCGTGATCATGTTCATGCTCGCGCTCACCATCCTGGGACTCTCGCTGTTCTCGTTGTCCACGTACGAGGCCCGGTTCTTCAACGACGCGCTGGCCCGGGAGCAGGCCCTCCACTCCAGCGAGAGCGGCACCGCCGCGGTGCGCGCCCACCTGCTCGTCCCGCCGTACCGGCTCGAGAACGCGCAGCGTGCGGTGGGCCGCAACGGGGTCGTGCGGGCGGTCGCCTACCAGTGGCGCAGCAGCAACCCTTCGGACACCGTCTCGAGCGGTCTGGTCAACTGGGACAGCACGGTGGTCATCGCCGTCACGGCGCGACAGGGCGCGGAGGAGCGCACCACGCTCGCTCGCTTCGTGCCGGTGCCCGCGCGCACCCCGTACCAGACGCTGTTCACCGCGGGCCGAGGGGTGTCCTACGACGCCCGCAACTCCTCGACGCGGACCGTGGAGCTCTCGGGTCCGGTCCAGCACATGGTCGCCACGGGTGCGGATTCCGCCTGGCTGAACCAGATCCAATGGTCGAGTGGCCGCCCGCTCGACACGACCCCCGCACCCACCG
>JBEGJG010000150.1:0-6573 GCA_041184705.1 Candidatus Eiseniibacteriota bacterium | reverse complement strand
GTCCTCGCGGTCGTCGCCTTGCTGCTCGCCCCTGGTATCCCCATGGCGCGGGCGGCTCGTCTCGACCTGCCCGTGCGCACGGCCGACTCGCCCGTACCAGCGCCCTGCTACCGCGGCGACGTGCTCGAGTTGCGTCTCGCTCCGTCCGCCGCCCGCCTCGCGGTCCCGCTGGGCGCGGGCCCCACGCGCGCTCGCCCGGTCGGTCGGCTCGGCGTGCCACGCGTGGACGCCGTCGCCTCGTCGGTGGGGGCGGTGGCGTTCGAGCCGTTGTTCCGCGGCGAGACCGCGCCCGACTCGCCCGGCGAGACCGACTTCACCGCGTTCCACCTCGTGCATCTCGCACCGGGGGCCGATCTGTCCTCGGCGCTCGATGCGTTGCGCGCGTTGCCCGAGGTGGCGTCCGCCGACCCGATCGCGATCCTGCCGGTCTCGTCGCTACCCGCCGACTCGCTCGTGTTCGCCACGTGGTGGTTGTACAAGGCGCAGGCGGCTCGCACCGACATCCGTGCGCCCGAGGCGTGGGCGGTGGAGTCGGGGGACACCAGCATCGTGGTGGGCATCCTCGACACCGGCATCGTGCCGTTCCATCCCGACCTGGGCGGTCGCGGCGGCTCCGAGCGCGGCGTGATGTTCGCCAACGGGGTCGAGCGCGCCGGGCTGCCCGGCGTGGACGACGACGGCAACGGCTACGTGGACGACGTGTCCGGTTGGGACTTCGTCGTCAACGGCACGCTCGCGGCCGCGGGCGAGGACGCACGCAACGAGGACAACGACCCGAACGACTGGGGTGGGCACGGCACCGCCTGCGCCGGCATCGTGGGGGCGATCCCCGGTAACGGCATCGGGCTCGCGGGCGTGGTGCCGAACGTGCGCATCATGTCGCTGCGCATGGGCTGGCTGCAGTCGGGCGGGTTGCCGCCCGCGGGCACCGTGGACATGTCCTACGCCGCCGCCGCCATCCGTTACGCGACGCGCATGGGTGTGCGCGTGCTCAACTGCTCGTGGCAGTCGCAGAACACCGGCGGGCTCGACGCCGCGGTCACCGCGGCCACGCGCGCGGGTGTGGTGCTGGTGAACGCGTCGGGCAACTTCGGTACGGGCTTCACCTATCTGGGGCAGCGCGAGGACGTCATCGCGGTCACCGCCACCGACTCCACCGACACGGTGTGGAACAACGCCGTGCGCGGCACGTGGGTGGACCTCGCCGCCGGTGGCGTGAGCATGACCACCACCATGCTCGCGCGTCTGTCGGCCACCGACAGTCTGGTGGGGCGCACGCCGGTGTATCGCAGCTTCATCAACGGCACCTCGTTCGCCGCACCGCAGGTCGCGGGAGCGGTGGCGTTGCTGCAGGCGCAGCGCCTGCGCGCGGGCCTCGACCCGCTCACGCCGCTCGGCGCCAACCTGCGCGTGCGCGAGACCGCCGACGACATCTCGGCGCTCAACGCCCTGTACCCCAACCACGGCACCGGGCGACTCAACCTGTACCGCGCGCTCACCGATCCGGTGCGTTCGCTCGCCATCCGCACCGCGGGGCGGGCACTCGGCGGGCCGCTCGCGTGGCGCGACGACCGCGGGGCCTCGCGCGTGCTCATGGCGTTCAACGATCGCTCGCTGCTCGCGCTCGACGGTGCGAGCGGTGACACGGTGTGGACGCGCACGCTTCCCACGACGGTCGCCGGGCCCATGGCCATGGCGCAGATGCCGCCCGTCGGAGCGGTGGTGATCGCGTGCGCCACCGGTACGGGCGTCGTGCATCTGCTCGACGAGGACGGCCTGCCCATGCCGGGCTGGCCGCGCACCGCAGCGGCGGGCGTGAACCTCACGGGCGGCGTGGTGCTCGCCGACCTCGACGGCGACGGCGTGCACGAGGTGGTGACGAGCGGGTTCTCGGCCTCGCAGGCGCGCGTCTGGGCGTGGCACGCCGACGGCACGCCGGTGGTGGGCTTCCCGTTCGATCCGGGTGTGATCGGGGCTTCGGCCGTGGCCGCGGCCGACCTCGACGGCGCACCCGGTGACGAGGTCGCGTTCGTGGACGGCGCGAGCATGCTGCGCGTCGTGCGCGCCGACGGCTCCGAGTTGACCGGGTTCCCGACCGGCGCGCTCACGGGCGCGCGCGCCCCGGTGATCGCGCGACTCGGGCGCGCGGGCACGCCGCCGTCGGTGCTCGTGGCGTCCTCGGGCCTGCTCACCGCATTCGCGCCCGACGGTTCGACGCGTTGGAGCGCGGCGCTCACCGGCAACCCTGCGCAGGACGTCGCGCTCGCCGACCTCGACGGCGACGGCGTGGACGAGGTCGTGCTCGCGGTCGCGGGGCCCAACAGCCTGGTGGTGCGCGACTCGAGCGGGGCGGCTTTCACCGGGCGTTCGGGTTGGCCGGTCGCGTTGGCCAGCACGCCCATCGGGCCGCCCGTGGTGGGCCCGCTCAAGCCCGGCGGCGAACCGTGCGTGGCGGTGCCGCTCGCCACGGGGCTCGTGGTGTTCGATTCGAACGGTCAGCCCGTGCGCGGGTTCCCGCGTCCGGGGGCAGCGGGTTCCGCGCCATTCATGGCGCAGCTCGACGGTGACGACGGCACCGAGATCGCGGCCGGCACCACCGCCGACTCGCTCGCGGTGCTCTACGACGCGGGCGCCGGGACGCACGATGCCGCACGCATGGCATGGCCCGCTCCGCGCGGCGGAGTGACGCGCAACGCGAGTCGCGCGCTCGGGGCTCCCGCTCCGTTCGTGGTGGATCGAACGCCGCCCGCGCGCATCACCGACCTCGAGGCCGCCTCGGTCACCAACACCTCGGCCGTGGTGCGGTTCACGCACACGGGATCCGATGGCGCGGTCGGCACCGCGACGCGGCTCGTGCTGCGCTCGGCCGGCGGACCGATCGTGGATGCGGCCGGGTTCCTCGCCGCGCAAGCGCACCCGCCGCTCGTGCCGCGTGCCGCGGGGACGCGTGACAGCGTGCTCGTGAGCGGACTGGCCGAGGGCTCCACGCGTTGGTTCGCGTTGCGTGCGTTCGACGCGGTCGGACTGGGCTCGGAGGTCTCGAACACCGACTCGGTGACGCTGCAGGGCCTCGCACCGGCTCCGGTGAGCGACGTGCGCGTGCTCGCGGTGACCGAGAGCACGGTCGTGCTGACGTGGACCGCGACCGGTGACGACGGGGCGGTCGGGCGCCCACGCGGTTACCGCGTGGCGGCCTCGCCCGGTCCGCTCGACGACGCCGGGTTCGACTCCGCCCCGGTGCAGCGCTTCGCGTTGGCGCGCTACGACGCCGGTGCGGGCGAGACGCTGAGCGTCGGCGGGCTCACGCCCGGTCGGCGCTGGCGGTTCGCGATCAAGGCCGTGGACGCCGCGTTCGCCGAATCCCCCATGTCCAACGTGCCCGAGGTCGTCACGCCCGTGGGCGGTGCGCTCGGCGGTCGTGGCGTGCTCGCGGTCGCCTCACGCCCCATGCCCGCGACCGCCGACGTGACGTTCGACTGGCAGGGCGATCCCGCGGCCGCGGGGGAGCAGTGGCTGTACGTGCACGACCTCTCGGGCCGCATGGTGCGCCGCATCGCGCTCGGGCGTGAGCCCGGCGGCACGGTGAATTGGAACGGCCGGGACGAGGGCTCGCGCCCTGTCCCGGCCGGTCTCTACTTCGTGCGTCTCGTGAGCGGGTCCCGTCACGCGGATTCGCGTGTCGTGTTCGTCCGTTGAACTCGCCCGTCGCGAGAGGTGCCGCTTAGAAGTTGCCGTCCATCGTGCGGCCAGGACCGCCCGTCGGCTGGTGACCACCGTCCCACGCCGAGCGATCGATACCGAGGGCCGACGTGAACGCGCTGGGCACCGCGTTGCCGCCGATGGCGCGGACGCGGTAGTACTCCACCGACGACACGTTCGTGATGTCGAGCATGAAGTTCGTCTCCGACGCGTTCACCGTGGCGATCAGCGTGCCGGTGGCCGACGACGTCGGGGCCGAGTAGATCTCGTAGCTGACCACACCGGCCGAACCGCTCGCATCCCACATGAGCCAGTCGCGGTTGATCGACGGGTCATTGAAAGCGTGCAGGTTGGACGGAGCCTGCGGCGGCGAGAGATCGACAGGCGCCATCGTGCTGGTGCTGCTCTTGCTGCAGCCGACGAGCGACAGGGCGATCACACCGAACGCGAGGGCGGCGGTCAAATGACGACGGAACATGGTGGCATGCCTCCAGAGTTGAGTGGCGGATCCATCCGCACGGGTCTCCAAGCCAGGAACCCGTGGATGCCGAAGTGAACCGGCAAGAAGTGTCTGCAACGACGGTGCCAACTGGAGCGCCGAAGGAGCGGGAGTGCATGACGCGTGTATTGACAAGCATTAAGCGCGGTGGGGCATTCGGCGCACGGTTCGGCAGCCTCTTCCGCGATTGCGCTCTGCAATGCGGCGTGCGCGATTCCATTGCGCGATGCGCGGTGGTCGTCGCCCTCGCGATGGCCGGGATCGCCTTCGCCGAGCCGGTCGTGCCGACCCCGTTGGGCGGCCCGCTGCACTGGCCGCTCGCCGGGGCGGACCGCGCCCTGCGGGGTGGACTGGGCGATGCGCGCAACGGCCGGTTCCACGCCGGGCTCGACCTGTCCACCGCGCGCCGCAACGGGGCGGGGGTGGCCGCGCCCGCCGACGGTTGGG
Organism: Candidatus Eiseniibacteriota bacterium; assembly: GCA_041184705.1. GTDB lineage: Bacteria > Eisenbacteria > RBG-16-71-46 > RBG-16-71-46 > RBG-16-71-46 > JAIOPA01. The sequence continues at coordinate 1,928 of JBEGJG010000150.1, read as the reverse complement.
TGGAGCGCGTGCGCACGTCGGGGGTGGGGTACGGGCGATCGCTCTATATAAGGACCGAGGACGGTCGTCTGGTGGTGTTCGGGCACCTCGACGCGTTCGAGCCCCGGCTGGCCGCATGGGTGGACTCGGTGCAGAACGCGACCGTCGCTTACGAGCAGGACCTCTGGCCCCCGGTCGGCCGGTTCCGCTACCGCGGCGGGGAGCGCGTGGCGTGGTCGGGCGACAGCGGGGCGGGGCCGCCCCACCTGCACGTCGAGGTCCGCCACGGGGACTTCGCACTCAACCCGTTGCTCGCGGGCTACGCGGTGCCCGACGCGGTCGCGCCGCGGATCGCCTCGGTCACGCTCGAGCCGCTCGACGAGTCGTCGTGGGTGGCGCGCTCGGCCGCCCCGCGCACCCATCGCTTCGGGGGCCCCGCGGACACGCTCGTGGTCGAGGGTCGCGTGCGCCTCACCGTGCTCGCGTCCGACGACACCGACGGGGCGACCGGTCTGCCGGTGCACACCACCGGTGCGCGCTGGCAGGGTGAATGGGTGGAGTGCCGCATGGACAGCCTGTCGTGGGCGGGGGAGATGTCGCAGTCGGAGTGGCTGCTCGACGATGGGCGCGTCGCGGGCACGGGCGGTGTGGTGATCGACGCCCCGGTGGGGCCGCTCGCGCCTCGCTTCCTAGTGTCGAGTCGCGGTGAGTCGCGCGGTGGGTCGCTCGTGCAGGTGGCCGCGGGCGATCCCGCGCGCGTGCTCGAGGTGATGCCGGCAACCTCGCGACGCGACGCGTGTGGTTGCGCGGTCCGCGGCCCCACGAGCGCGGGCCCGACCCCTCGATCGCGAAGGCGCCGGTCGGGAACAAGGCTCGGTCGGTCGACCCGCGTTGGTCGTTCGCCAGCCTGCCCGATCTTCGCGTGCGCGTGCGCGTCGCGGGAGCCCCGGTGGGGTTGCGCGACGTGCGCTTCGAGCGCGCGGGTCCCGCCGCCGAGGTCAACGCCCCCGTGCGCGCCTCGCGCGACGGCGCGGACTGGGTCGCGGTCCTGCACGCGAACGGCCTGCCCGACGCCGACGGGTTGTGGGTCAAGGGCACGCTGCCGAACGGCCGCGCGTGGTGGCATCGCGCGTCGTGGGGGCTGTGGCCCATCGGCAGCGCGATGGTCGCACGGCTCGACGACGGGGCCACGCTCGCGGCCCCACCGGGCAGCGAGTGGGAGGCGGGTGTGATGCTGGTGCGCGGTGCGACCACGACCGGACTGCCGTCCGGCGCCACGGCGGTGCGTGCGGCGATGGAGGCGCTACCCGTGCAACCGCCGCTGCGACGCGCGGTCACCGTGACGCTGCCCGTGCCTACGGGAGCGTCGCGCGCGCACGTCGTGATGATGCGACGCGACGGCGAGGGCGAGCGCTGGGAGTGGGTGGAGTCGCGTCTCGACTCCGCGGCGGGCACGTTCACGGGCGAGAGCGCGCGTCTGGGATCGTTCGCTCTGGTGCGCGACGACGAGCCGCCCGTGGTGGTGCCGCTCGCGGTGCGCGCCCCGGTGCGCGGTGCGTACTCCACCTGGGTGCTCGAGGCGCGCGTCACCGAGAACGTGAGCGGGATCGCCGGGCGACGTTGCGCGCTGCGCGTGGACGGCGTGGCCGTGCCCGTGGAGTGGGACGCGGAGCAGAAGGTGCTGCGCTGGCGGCCCCTGGCGCCGCCCGCAGCGGGGCGTCACACGGCGGAGTTCGAGGCCGTGGACCGGGCCGGGCGAGCCGTAGTAGTCGCCGCCGAGGAAATCCGGATCGCGCGTGATGGCGATGATTTGCTCGATGGAGGCGATGGAAGCGGGAAGCTCGGATCGCTACTTTCAGGATCGTAGCGCCGACCCTGAGGCGATCGTCCGCAAGCTGGTGCCGGAGGGCGTGGTGGCCCGCGTGCCGCACCGGGGTCCCGTGGGGGAG
>JBEGJG010000149.1:0-5667 GCA_041184705.1 Candidatus Eiseniibacteriota bacterium | reverse complement strand
CGCCTACGAGCTCTACAACCCGCAGCCCAAGGACGCCGAGTACTACTTCGTGCTCGAGTACGCGGCCGCGCGCAGCGGTGGCAGCGACATCTCGCTCGGGCGCGGCAACCTGCTCCGCGATTACACGATCGACTACGACCTCGGCCGCGTGACGCTCAAGCGCCAGCTCGGGCCGAGCGACCAGCTCGCGGTGGACTACTCGTACGCGCCGCTGTTCGCGCAGGCCAGCAAGACGCTCATCGGTAGCGCGTTCCGACTCGAGGGCCGCGATCGCAGCCTCGGGGGCGCGTTCCTGTACGAGAGCCGTGGCGCGCAGGACCTGCGCCCGCGCCTCGGCGAGGAGCCGTCGCGCACGCTCATCACCGACCTCAACACCGACTGGCGCTTCAAGCCCATGTTCCTCACCCGGCTGGCCGATGCGCTCCCCGGCGTTCGCACCACGACGCCGTCGGAGTTCAACATCCAGGCCGAGGGCGGCCTCTCGATGCCCAACCCGAACACGCGCAACGAGGTGTTCGTGGACGACATGGAGGGCGTGCGCGACGCCGTGACGCTACAGCTCACGCCCGACCGCTGGCGGTGGTCGAGTGTGCCGCGCCGAGCCACGGTGGTGTCGCAGGGGAGTGCGGTGCTGACGCAGTCCATGCTCACGCTGCCTCGGCAGTGGAACGCCGAGGTGCGTTGGTTCCAGCCGGTGAGCCAGGGCGGCAACCTCGAGAACAGCGACCTCATCCGCGAGAAGGAGCTGCGTCCTCGCCTACCCGAGGCGCAGGGCGCGAACAACATCCGCCCGGTGCTCGGTATCTCGGTGCCGCGCACGCCCACGGGGTTCGCGGTCGGCGACACCATGTGGGTCGGCCTCATGTACAACCTCGATGCGGTCGGCCTCGACCTCTCGCGCTCGCAGTTCATCGAGTTGTGGGTGAACGACTGGAACGACCACCACGACCCCGTCGTGCGCTCGCCGCGTCTGCGCGGCGACGGCACGCCGGGTTCGAGCGTCAAGCTGCACATCGACCTCGGGCGCGTCAGCGAGGACCAGATGCGCGCCCCCAATCGGCCGCCGAACGGGCGCATCGACACCGAGGACCGTAAGCCGCGCGACAACCAGCTCACCGTGCTCGGCACCGACACCGAGGACACCGGCATGGACGGCATCCTCGACGCCGCCGAGAAGGACTCGCTGGCGGCGCGGCCCGGCTTCATCGCCGACCTCACCACAGCCTCGACCTCGGACCCCGAGGGCGACAACTGGGGCAACATCGTGGACACCTACTCGTCCCCGATCGACCCGCGCCGCTACGGTGCGATCAACGGCACCGAGAACAGTCGCACCGCGTACCCGCTGCCCGACACCGAGGACCTCAACCTCAACGAGCAGCCCGACACGACCGAGGCCTACTACCGGTACACGATCGACCTCGGCGATCTCACGAGCCCGTACCTCATCACCGACATCCTGCGCGACTTCCCGAGCGACGCCGTGGCCGACTCCAGCCGAAACGGCTGGCGCCGCTACCGCATCCCGCTCAACGACAGTCTGCGCGTGCGATTCGGGTTCCCCGACCTCACGCTCACGCAGCACGTCCGCATCTGGATGGAGGGTCTGCGCACCGACGAGCGCACCGGCGCCGCGAACCGCCGTCCCATGCTGATGATCGGCGGCGTGGACATCGTGGGCAGTCGCTGGCAGAGCGCCGACCTCACGCCGCGACAGCGCGACACGCTGCGCACCACGGTGACGCTCAACTCGGTCAACACGGTGGACAACGCCGAGGTGTACACGCCGCCGTTCGATCCCGGCACGACGCGCAACGGTAGCCAGGCGTTCCAGCGGCGCGAGCAGTCGTTGGCCCTCGAGTTCACCGACCTCTACCCGTCGGACTCGCTCGAGGCGTTCAAGACCTTCTCGCTGCCCGAGAACTACAGCCGCTACGGCGCCCTGCGCTGGTACGCCTCGGGCTTCGAGGTCCGCAAGCGCGACGCCTCGGGGACCGACCTCGGGACCTACGACCCGGTCGCGGACTCGTTGTGGTACTTCGTGCGCTTCGCCTCGGACGACAAGGGGCAGAGCTACTACGAGGTGCGCCGTCGGCTGCCCCGATCCTCCGTGCCGCTCGACATCGGCTGGGAGGAGGTGGTGGCGAGCATCGAGGAGTTGGCGGGTGCGAAGCTCGACACGGGGTTCGTGCGCCTGCGCGATCCCATCCTGTACCGCCGCGCACTCTCCGACGGCGGACAGCTCACCATCAAGGGCCGTCCCAGCTTCACGCGACTGCTGCGCATCTCGTTCGGCGTCTACAACAGCGACACCACACGGGCCTACCGGTACTCGGGCCAGTTGTGGTTCGACGAGTTGCGCGCGACCAACGTGGCGAAGGACGTGGGGGTCGCGAGCCGTCTGCTCGTGAGCGGACGCTGGGCGAACCTCATGGACTACAACGTCGCGTGGAACTCGCGCGACGCCGATTTCCTCTCGGTCGGGGAGACGCGCGGCAGCGGCAATCGCACCACGAACCTCGCTCTGAGCGCACGCTTCGAGCCGCACCGGTTCTTCGAGGGCACGGGCATCATCATGCCGGTGGCCTACAGCCGGAACGAGACCTCGTCGCGCCCGCGATTCGCGGCCGGCGACGACATCGTGCGCGAGGGCACGATCGCCGAACAGAGCGAGACGCGAACGGTGGCGCGCACCTGGACCGCCAGCTACTCGCGCGTCTGGAGCGACCGGTCGAACCCGTTCCTTCGCTACACGGTCGGCGGCGTCACGGGCAACATCAGTCGCTCGAACGCCGACAGCCGGTCCCCGACCGCGGTCTCGACCAGCCAGAACGTGGCCGCGGGCCTGAACTACCAGATCGCGCCCCGCAACCTGCTCTCGTTGCCGATGCCGTTCATGCGTGCGCGCATGTTCCCGTTGCCCGAGCGCTTCTACGCCAACTACTCGGTGGCGACCACCAAGTCGTCCGCGTTCACGCGCGTGTTCGGCTCCGACGAGCTGCGGCCGTCGAGCAGCCAGAACGGCCGAGCGGCGAGCCTCGACTTCGGTGCGGACACGCGCCCGTTCGATCTCATCGGCCACCACATCGAGGGGCGCCGCAACCTGTCGCTCGAGGGCGTGCGCAACGACAAGGTGGGCGGGCTCAACATCGGTCGTCTCACCAGCTGGCGCCAGTCGTTGAGCTCGAACATCGCGTTCAATCCGCATCCGTGGGTGCGTCCGTCGTTCAACTGGTCGTCGAACTACTACCAGAACAACGACACGCAGTCCGACGACCTGAGCTCGCGAGCCATCGGCAACGGGCAGGAGCTGTCGGTCACGTGGGACCTGCCGTTCGACCGGCTCTCGCAGCCCGGGGCCGCGCCCCGGACCCCGGCGCGACCCGACACCGCGGGGGGCGCTCGTCCGCGCGGACCGCGGCGGTCGCTGCTGCCGTGGCGTGGCCTGCTGTCGCGCATCGGTCCCGTGTCGGCCGATGGTCGCATCGGCCGCACCTCGAGCTACTCGCGACTGCGCGGCAGCGCGAGCCCGCTCTACCTGATCGGTCTGGCGGAGAACCCCGGGTTCGACGACGGCCGCATCGAATCGCAGGCCGGCAACACCTCGGCGAGCGGGCTCGATTGGCGCGGCAACGCCCGCACCACGATCCCGTTGTTCTACGGCAGCTCGGTGCAGGCCCGCCTGTCGGTGGGCGACCGCACCAGCAACACGAACGGGATCCTCATGCGCAACCAGGACCTGCGATTCCCCGACCTCGAGGTGCAGTACGGCCGCATCTCCAACCTCATCGGCCTGTCGCGCGTGCTCGACGGTGTGCAGCTGCGCACCGCCTATGCGCGCAACACCTCGGTGGACTACCAGAACTCGCGCACGGTGCGCACCGGCAACTCGCGCAGCGACGAGTTCCGTCCGCTGTTCTCGATCCGCGGTCGGCTCAAGAACGGGACCGACGCCGACCTCCGACTCGAGCGCCGCTCCAGCGTGCGCGAGTCGTTCCAGTTGGGCTCGTCCCGGCAGACCGACAACACGACCAACGTGAACTTCAGCCTGTCGCGTTCGTACACGCAGGGGCAGCGCGTGAACCTGCTCGGCCGCACCTCGACCGTGAAGACGAGTGTGAACCTGCAGCTCACGACCGCCTACGAGCGCCAGAAGGGCGGCGTGCGCATCAACAACGACCCCAACCTCGCCAACCCCGTGGATCGCACGCGCCTGTCCATGAACGGCACGGGCAGCTACGGGTTCAGCTCCAACATCACCGGCGATCTCGCGCTCGGTTTCAGCCACCTGCGCGAGACCAACGGCATCATCCGCCGCAGCATCCGAGTCGAGCTGCGCGGGCAGTTCCGGTTCTGATGCGCGCGCGCCTGGGGGTGGGGCTGCTGCTGCTCGTGCTGTGGACGGGCGGGTCGTGCTCGGAGGGCCTGCCGGCCGTCAACGGCGAGCGCGCACTCGAGCGCGTGCGGCAGCAGGTCGCGTTCGGTCCTCGGCACCCCGGCACGCCGGGGAGCGCGGCGATCCGCGACTGGATGGCCTCGGAGGTCACGCGGCTGGGCGGGCGCGTGGAGCGCCAGACGTTCGTGGACACCGTGGGCGGTTCGTTGCACACGGTCGTCAACGTGATCGGCCGCTTCGGTCCCACGACCGGGCGGCGCATCGGTCTGTACGCGCACTACGACACGCGGCCGTGGTCCGACATGGCGGCGACGCTGGCGGATCGCGAACGCCCCGTGCCGGGCGCGAACGACGCGGCCTCGGGGGTGGCGGTGCTGCTCGAGGTGGCGGAGCTCATGTCGCGTCAGGCGCCGCCGGTGGGGGTGGATCTGGTGTTCCTCGACGCCGAGGACTCCGGGCTGCCGTCCGCACCCGAGACCTACTGCCGCGGGAGTCGAGGTTACGCGCTGCGCCTGCCACCGACGGGGGCTCCGACGCGGCCGGTGGCGGGGTTCCTGTTCGACATGGTGGGGGACCGCGACCTCGCGATCCACGACGAGGGGTACTCGGTGATGCGGGCCACGAACCTCGTCGAGGTGGTGCATGAGGCGGCGCGCGCGACGGGCGCGCGGAACTTCCACCGCGGTGTGCGGCACACGGTGATCGACGACCACATCCCGTTGCTCGACGCGGGACTGCCCACGGTGGACATCATCGACTTCGACTACCCGTGGTGGCACACGCCCGAGGACACGCCGGACAAGGTCTCGGCGGAGAGTCTGGCGGAGGTTTCGCGGGTCGCGGCTTGGATCGTGTATCGGAGTGCGCTGGCGCGACCGTAGGGTTCGTGTAGCCGGGGTGCGTGTAGCCGAGGTGCGTGCCGCCGGGGTTCGTGTCGCCAGGGTTCGTGTCGCCGGGGTGCGTGCCGCCGGGGTTCGTGTCGCCGGGGTTCGTGTCGCCGGGGTTCGTGTCGCCAGGGTTCGTGTCGCCGGGGTGCGTGTAGCCGAGGTGCGTGTAGCCGGGGTGCGGGGGACGGGAGTGCGTGCGGGGCGACCGGGCCGCCGCGGCCCTCCTGGCCGCAGCGCCCCTGACACTCGCGGTCGGCCTCCGCGCATCCCTGCGCCCCGGCCTGCTCGTGGCTCGCCCCGCACGCACTCCCGTCCCCCGCACCCCGGCTACACGCACCACGGCTACACGCACCCCGGCGACACGAACCCTGGCGACACGAACCC
>JBEGJG010000148.1:0-9377 GCA_041184705.1 Candidatus Eiseniibacteriota bacterium | reverse complement strand
TGCACGATCCACACCATGTCCACGAAGCCGTCGCGGTCCTGATCGAACCGCGTGAAGTCCACGCTCGGGTCGGCGGCCGCGAGCGCGTCGCGGAACAGACCGTAGGAGTTGTTGGGCGTGCCGATGGCGTTCACGCCCCACGAGTCCCAGGCGTAGAAGTTGCGCTCGCGCGGCAGCGTGACGGTGGCGACCACCTCGCCGCGCACCCGCAGGCGGCCGCGCGACGCCCACGCGTAGTACTCGGCCATCGAGCCGCTCGGGACCACGCCCGTGGTGTCGAACAGTCGCTGCGCGAGCGCGGCGGCCGGGTGCGCGAGCGCGCTGTCGGAGAACGCGACCCGGATGATCGGGATGAGCCAGTCGCGCGGGGCGGCGCTCACCGCCAGGCCCTCGGCGCGGGGTTCGACCTCGAACAGTCCACGCTCGAACGCCTCGGCCAACTCGGGCGCGAGCGGGCCGGAGGCCGGCGGCGGGGCGGCCACAGCGAGGCCCGCGACGAGCGCGAGGGCGGCGAGGCCGCCAAGGGGCAGGAGAGGGCGGAGGCGCACGGGGAGAGGTTACCTCATCGAGGGAGTGGGCTGCCGGACCCCTTCCGATGCCGGGAACGGCCCGCGGTCGCAGGCCGATGCGGGCCGTGCCATGCCCCGGTGGGCGTGTGGTAGCGTGGCGCGCACGACCATGTCCTCCCTTCGACCGTTCGGGCCCGTCCTTCTCGCACTCGTGCTCACCGCGTCCCTCGCCGCGGCGGCCTCGAGCGACCGGCCCACGCTGCGCTCGATCCAGCCCCCGTACTTCAACGCCGACCTCTCGGTGGCGGTGGACTCGATGTCCCGGGCACGGGTGCGTGCGGTCGTGAGCATCCCGTACACCGAGCTGGTGTGGGAGAAGGAGGCGGGGCGCTACACCGCGGGGATCGGGTTCGTGGTCGAACTCACCCCCACCAAGGGCCGTCGGCGTCTGTACGGCGACGCGTGGGAGCGGAGATTGAGCGTGGCGGACTACGCCACCACGCGCAGCGCGCGCAACCAGGTGGTCGAGACTCGCGAGTTCGAGGTCCCGCCCGGCGTGTACCAGGTGCGCGTGAGCGCGCAGGACGTGCGCGCCCTCATGGTGGCCGAGGTGCGCGACCGTCTCGAGCTGGAGGACCCGTCGAGAGTGCCGGTGAGCTTCTCGGACCTCGAACTGGGGCTCGTGGACTCCGTCGGGCGGTTCGTGGCGCTGCCCGCGCGCCAGTACGGCTACGACTCCGGCGAGATGGCGGTGCGCGTCTCGGTGCTGGACCGACGCGCGGGGCCGTGGCCGCGCTCGCACGCCTACCGTTGGCGGGTGGTGGACGAGAGCGGGGCCACCCTGCGCGAGGGCGACACCACCGTGACGGTGCCGCGCCCGGCCTCGCCCGTGGTGCTGCGTCCCACGCACGGCGAGTTGTTCATCGGGGGCTACGCGTTCGAACTCGAGTTGCGCGAGGGTCGCACGACGTGGCGCACCGAGCGCGCCTTCGAGGTGGACGAGAGCGGGCCGCCGCGCGGGCGCGACTACGAGCAGATGCTCGAGGCGCTGGCCTACGTGGCCGAGATCAACGAGGTCGAGGCCATGCGCACACGCGACGAGGCCGAGCAGGCCGTGCGCTGGGAGGAGTTCTGGCGCCGCCGCGACCCCACGCCCGAGACCGCACGCAACGAGTATCAGGTCGAGTTCTTCCGCCGGTTGCGCTACGCCGAGCGGCAGTTCGTGGGCTTCGGCCCCGGTTGGCGGTCCGACATGGGACGCGCCTACATCCGCTACGGCCCCCCGGACCAGGTCGAGCAGCGCCCGGCCACCTCGGGGCAGCCCGCGCTCGAGATCTGGTTCTACAACCAGCCCTACCGGCGACTGGTGTTCGCCGACCGCGAGGGCTTCGGGCGCTTCACCCTCCTCAACCCCCAGGGCGAATGAGCCGATCCCGCGTCACCCATGCCGTCGTCTCGCTCCCCGCGCTCGACCTGCGCCCAGAGCCCCGTCACGCCGCCGAACTCGCCTCGCAACTCCTCATGGGGGAGGTCGTGCGCGTGCTCGCTCGCAGCCCCGAGCCCGGCTGGGTGCGGGTGCGCAACCTGTCCGACGGTTACGAGGGCTGGGTGCGATCCTGGGGGCTGGTCGAGACCGACGCCGATCGCGCCGCGCGCTGGGAGTCCCGGGCCCGGGCGGTGATCGCCGTCCCCATGGAGCGAGTGCTCACGGGGCGCGGGAGCGGGGCGCAGGTCTCGCCGGTGTTCCTGGGGGGCCGCGTCATCGCGGGGCGCGCCGTGCGGGGTTTCCGCCCGGTGGAACTTCCCGACGGCCGTCGCGGCCATCTGCCGGTGGGCGCGTTCGAGGGTCGCCGTCCGCCGACGATCGAGGAGCGCGTGCTGTCGCTGCTCGGCACCCCTTATCTATGGGGCGGACGCACGCCGGCGGGGTACGACTGCTCGGCGTTCGTGCAGCAGGTGCTGCTCGAGCAGGGTCTGCCGCTGCCCCGCGATGCGAAGGACCAGCACGCCGTCTGTCGGCCGCTGCCGAAGGGCGACGAACCCGAGGTGGGCGACCTCATCTTCTTCCGAAGACCGGGGGAGAAACCGAGCCACGTCGGAATTTCGTTGGGGGGCCACTACTACGCGCACAGTCGCGGGTGGGTGCGCATCGCCTCGCTCGAGACGAGCAACCCCTTGTGCGATGTGGATTTGGTCGCGCAATCCATGGGCTGGCATCGCATTCTCGCATAAGAGAATGCAAGTGTGTCGATCGCGATTTTTCGTCCGGAATCGCCTTGACACCCGAATCGCACCGTCCCTAACTTCCCCATGGGCGTGCTGCCAGAGGGCCTCCTGATCGGTGGCTCTGTCTGGCGTTGTCTTCTTCGTAGGCTCCTTCCCACGGATGAGAGGGAGCTTTTGGCATGTCCGGTTGTTCCACAGCGCGAAAGGAGGTGGGCATCGGCACCTCGTGTAGTCCGGCGGGCCTTGTCCCGGCCGCCGGTGCATCGCGGAATCGTTGCTCTCACCGACTCTCGCAAGGAGGCTTCAAGAATATGCACAAGATTCTCAGCCGTACCTTCGCCCTTCTCGCTCTCGTGGCTGTCCTCCCGACGGCTGCCTTCGCGTCGGCTTCGCGTATCTCGGGCATGAACGTCCCCGGCGACTACGTGAAGGACTACACGGGCATCCACACGTACGTGTCGGGTGTCTCGTCGGTCGGCAACCTGATCTGGGTCAACCCGAGCGACAACCAGGGCATGGGCGCCGTGCTGCAGAACCTTTTCGGCGGCCGTTTCGGCACCTTCGCGGTCAACATCAACAACGACGCGATGGGTCTCGGCCGTTCGACGGCCGGTGACGTCCAGACGACGGCGGGCGAGTCGATCGACCTGACCTGGGGCCGCAAGATGGGCTCGGGCTCGTTCGGTGTCCGCGTCAACCGTTCGTACAGCTCGCTGGAGACGGCGGCGGGTACGACGGAGGGTCTGTACGGCCGTAACATCATGGGCTTCGGCGCTGGCTACGGCTGGTCCATGAACGCCAACACGGACGTCGAGCTGTCGGCTCTGTACCAGAACCGTAGCTTCAAGACGGCGACGGCGACGGAGAACGGTGGCGTGGCGTACCAGGTCGCCGGTCGTGCGATGACCAAGGCGGGCAGCGGTCTGAACCTGACCACGGCCGTCAAGATCAGCAGCTTCGACATGTCGACCGAGACCGTGCCCGGTGGCGTGGTCACGACGAACAAGACCACGGGCTGGTCGGCGGGTATGGCCGGCAACTGGACGCTGGGCTCGAACGACCTGTTCGTCTTCGGCGCCGAGTTCAACAACAGCCAGAACGACAACGGCACGGCGAAGGCCAAGGTCTCGCTCATGCCGGCCGTCTTCATGGGCCTCGAGACGGGCGTCAACAGCTGGCTGACGCTCCGCTTCGGCGCGAGCAACACGGTCACGGCGCGTGGCGAGAACTTCGTCGGCGACGTCGTCAAGACGGACACGTTCTCGTTCAACACGGGCGCGGGCGTGAAGGTCGGTACGCTGCAGTTCGACGCCACGGTCACCCCGTCGTTCTACAACGGCGCGGTGAACAACGTCCTGAACGGCAACCCGTTCGCGAACGTGTCGGCGACGTACACGTTCTGATCGGTTCGTTGAAGGCATAGGTGGTTCTGGGACCGGGGGCGCGGATCGTGGCGCCCCCGGTTCCTTCGTTTCCCCCCTCGCCGCGGCGTTCTCGCAGGGCATCGTCGCCCGTCGCGCCCGGTCGGCCCCCGCAACTCGGAGACGTCCCCATGAAGTCGCGCACCCTCGTCGTCGTCACCGCTCTGGCCCTCGCGCTCCTCGCGCCCGTGGCGGCCTCGGCCTCCTCGGCCCGCATCGCCGGCCTGTCCGTCCCCTCGGACCTCGTTCGCGACGAGGTCGGCTCGTTCACCTACCTCTCCGCGCTCGCCTCGCAGGGCAATCTCCTGTGGGTCGAGCCCGGCAACGGCGGTAACGAGGGCGCCGGCGCGGTCCTGCAGAACCTGTGGGGCGGAAGGCACGGGACGTGGGCGGTGAGCGTGCGGCGCTTCGCGCCGGCGCTCGGGCAGGCCATGTACCTCGACCCCATCGGGCCCTCGGGGCTGCCCCCGTTCACCTTCATGAGCGACCCCAACACCACCGGGCAGTCGCTCGACCTGTCCTGGGCGCGCGCCTTCGGCAACCGTACGCTCGGCCTGCGTTACCAGCGGTCGTACCAGTCGCGCCAGACGGCGGCCGGGACCACCGAGGGCAACGGGTCGGACTCGCGCAACGTCAACGGTTTCGCGGCCGGGCTCGGATTCCCGTTCCACGGCCACGACCACGAGGTGGCGGTGCACTGGCAGCACCGGACGTTCCAGGGCACGAATGCGGCCACGCCCGACGTCGCCGGTTCCACCGGGGGGACTTCGTGGCTCGTCGCCGCGCGTCGTTTCCAGAAGGGGAGCGATGGCGTCACGTGGATCCCGGCCGTGAAGGCCTACCAGTTCAACCTCGACCGTGACGACGCGGCCGGTGCGCTGCGCAAGCTGCAGTACTCCGGCTGGCAGGTCGGGCTCGCGGGCAACTGGACGCTCTCGAGCGACGACCTGTTCGTGTTCGGAGCGCAGTTCGCGTCGAACCGCCGCGACCAGATCGACCCCACGGCGACGTTCAAGCGCACCGAGAACCTGAGCCCCGCCGTCTTCATGGCCCTCGAGTCCAAGGTGCAGCCGTGGCTCACGCTGCGCTTCGGTGCGCGCAACACATTGTTCCACAACGTGAAGGACGACAACTCCGGACCGCTCACGCCGCCCAGCTCGACGGGGCGGTTCGACACCTTCGCGTTCAACATGGGCGCGTCGGTGAAGCTGGGCACGCTCACGCTCGACGCCGTACTCGCGCCCGACTTCTACGATGCGCCGGTGAACGCCGTGCTCAACGACGGGCTCGGGACCTCACCGTTCCCGCAGGTCTCGGTCGGGTACGCGTTCTAGACGGTCTCGGTCGGGTACGCGTTCTAGACGCACGTTCCCGCGTGATGGGTGAGGGCCCCGCTCGATCGCGAGCGGGGCCCTCGTGCATTCACCGACATGGGCGCTCTCTCGAAGGGGCCCGCATGGCGCTCGTCCGGTGCGATCGAGCGTTCGTGATTCGGAGGCGGTCCGAATGTCTCCCCGAACCGCTGAACCGTTGACACTTTTCATCTCCTGAACCTACTGTGCGCGAACGCCGTCCACTCGCCACACCTCGCCACGCCAAGGAAGGGCGTCCCCCCTGCGTTCCCGGGAGGACGGGAGGTCCCGATGCCGCTCGAGTGTCGCACGCTGTCGTTCCGATCCCCCGCGTCCCGTCGTACCCCGGTCCCGGCCCCGTCGTGGTCGCGGAGCGAGGAGGCGACCCGCCCGAAAGGAGATCCCATCATGCGCCGCATCCTGAGGCGTGCGCGGGCGTGGGCCGCGACCGCGGCCGCCCTGCTGCTCGCCACGACCGCGTTCGCGGGTACGACCGGCAAGCTCGCCGGCCGTGTCACGGACGAGAAGAAGCAGCCCGTCCCGGGCGTGAACGTGCGCATCGAGGGGCAGCGGCTCGGCGCCGTCACCGACGAGAACGGCGAGTACTTCGTGCTCGCCATCCCGGCCGGCCGCTACACGGTGCGCATGAACGTGATCGGGTTCGCGCCTTACGTGGCTGAGGGGGTCGAGATCGTGCCCGACTTCTCCACGCGCCTCGATGCCGTGATGCGGACCGAGGCGGTGCAGATGGGCGAGGTGGTGGTGAGCGCCGAACGCTCGCTGCTGCAGAAGGATGCCACCGGGACCACTCGATTCATCAGCGGCAAGGACATCCAGAAGCTGCCGACGCGCGGCTACCGCGACGCGGCCGCCCAGCAGACGGGCGTGGTGAACTTCGCGCGCAACATCGACAACGAGGCGCAGAACGGCAACACGCTCATCATCCGCGGCGGGCGCCCCAACGAGACGGCGTACTTCGTGGACGGTTTCTCGCAGCAGGATCCGCTCACCGGCACCTCGAGCACCGCGATCAGCAACAACGCGATCTCCGAGGTGGTGGTGCTCACGGGCGGGTTCAACGCCGAGTACGGCCGCATCATGTCGGGCGCGGTCAACGTGGTGACCCGCGAGGGTGCCGACCACTACTTCGGGTCGTTCGAGGCGGTCTCCGACATGCTCGCGGGTTCGTGGGTCGGCGCGGATCGCACCGATTACAACGTCTACGACGTGTCGATCGGTGGCCCCGTGGTCCCGGGCCGTGACGACCTCAGCTTCTACGTCTCCGGCGAGCGTCGCTGGCAGGGCGACCGCTCGCCCAGCACGCTCACCGACGGGTTCCGCAGCTCTCTCGAGGCGCGCGGGCTGAACGACGCGCGCAAGCCCAACAATTCGCTCGGGGGATTCACGTTCCAGGGCAAGCTGGCGTGGCAGCCCAGCGACGCGATCACGTTCAAGGTCGGCGGGCTCGGCTCCGAGGACGACTGGCGGCAGTACTCGCACGCCTACCTGTTCAACGCCGACCACATGCCGCGCTACGTGGATCGCAACGTGAACTACTACGCGACCTACAACCAGGTCGTGAACCCGCGCACGTTCCTGAACCTCGGCGTGAATTACTTCGAGACCCTGCGCAAGCGGGGGGACGGGGTGCACTTCGACCGTATCGGCGAGTACTACCAGCCCTCGGGCAACCCGCTCTTCGATCAGGAGATCCCGTTGTTCTGGGAGACCGGACACGTGTTCGACGACTACATGCAGCGCCAGTCGTCGTACGTCGGGTTCCAGGGCAGCATGTCGTCGCAGATCGATCGCCACCATCAGCTCAAGGTCGGCGCGGATCTGCAGTTGCACTCGCTGCGTTACTTCAACCACTTCTTCCCGACCAATCTCGGCGGAGCGAACCCCAACCTTCAGGACTGGGACGGGTACGGCTACACGATCGGCACCGGGCCCGACGGCCGCTTCCGGCTCGAGGAGGTGGACGACGGTCGTGACGGCATGCGGAAGCCCAAGTCGTGGTCGGCTTACGCGCAGGACAAGTTCGAGTACGAGGGCGTCGTGGTGAACGGCGGCCTGCGATTCGACCACTTCGACGTCGCCACGCAGAGCTTGCGCAGCGAGCGATTCCCGCTCGGCGACCCGTCCGACCCGTCGAACCTGCCGGACTCGCTCGAGTCGGGCGACCTCTCGGCGGCGCGCACCTACGGGCGACTCTCGCCTCGATTCGGCGTCGCGTTCCCGCTCGACGACCGCTCCATCCTGCGCTTCAACTACGGGCAGTTCTACCAGCAGCCGAACCTGCAGGACCTCTACGTCTCGTACCGGTTCCTGCAGCACAAGGTGCGGACGGGCGGCTACTTCGTCGGGTTCGGCAACCCGAACCTGCGCCCCGAGCGCACCACCGCCTACGAGGTCGGTTTCCAGCGTCAGGTCGGGGAGCGCGCCCGTGTGGACGTGACCGCCTACTACAAGGACGTCAAGGACCTCGTCGAGATCACCAACGTCCCGTCGAGCCCCAAGAGCTTCTCGAGCTACCGCAATCGCGACTTCGCGACCATCAAGGGGCTCGACGTGGGTCTGGCGATGCGCCCGAGCGGTTCGCTCTCGGGTAGCGTCAACTACAGCCTGTCGTTCGCGCAGGGCACCGGTTCGGTCTCGAACAGCCAGCGCAATGCGGCGTGGGTCGGGGCCACCACCCCGAAACAGACGTCGCCGCTCGACTTCGACCAGCGTCACAAGATCTCGATGAACCTCGACTGGCGCACCGCGAAGGGACAGGGGCCCTCGCTCGGCGCGTTCCACATGCTCGAGCGCACGGGGGTGAACGCGCTGCTCAACATCGGCAGCGGCACGCCGTACACCCCGACGCGCGTCTACAACGAGGTCTCGCTGGCCGCCAACTCGCCCGACGGTAATGGACAGCCCTACAACTCGCGCTACGGCCCGTGGACGATGAGCCTCGACCTCAAGGCGACCCGTGGGTTCTCGTTGGGCGGGTTCGAGGTGGAGGCGTTCGTCTGGGCGCTCAACGTGACGGATAACGAGAACGCGACCGCCGTCTACACCTCGAGCGGAACCGCGACCTCGACGACCTGGTTGCAGACCGCGGACGGTCGGGACTACCTCGCGCGCACCGGCGACGAGGGCTCCCAGCTCTACGACCTCGCGACGAACAACCCGAACCTCTACTCCAACCCGCGTCTGGTCCGCTTCGGGTTCCGCACCGACTTCTGAGCGCACCCGTCCCCAGGAGGTCACCGATGAGAAGCCTCGTTCCCGTCCGCGTCGGCATCGCCCTCGCGGTCCTGCTCATGGCCGGTCCGGCCGTGTCGGACCGCGCCCCGGGCTCGCCGTCGCCGCGACCGGGTGTGCGCCGCGTCGCGCCGCCCGTGAAGGTCGAACGCGATGCGCGCACGCAGGCGTACAGCCAGGCGCGCCGCATCGACGTCAACAACATCAACATGTTCGTGACGAACTACGGCACGTTCGCCAACGACATCGAGAATCAGGGCAACTCGGGTCTGTTCTTCCCGAAGGGTACCGTGAAGACCGCCGTCTACCAGTCCGGCCTTTGGATCGGCGGCAAGGTGAACGGTGAGCCGCGCGTGGCGATCGCCGAGTACAGCCAGGAGTTCGCGCCGGGTGCCATGGTGGGAACCGGTTTCGACGACGCCTCGAAGCCGGACTACGTCGTGTACAAGGTTTCGCGCTTCACCGGCAATCCCGACGACACCGCGCACGTCGAGCGCGACCCGGCCGACCTCGCCCGGGATCGCACGCTCGATCCGATCGTGCACCACTCGTGGAGCGAGTACATGAACGGTGCCGCCCCGTACGGCGCACCGGTGCGCACGTGGTCGTTGCCCGAT